>JAZDLZ010000438.1:0-7657 GCA_043801535.1 Pseudomonadota bacterium | reverse complement strand
TTCCTTGTTCAATTCGGCCATTCATTGGATTGCCATGTCACCGTCACGCCGCCGGTTGTTGCGGCGAGAATAGCACCCCGAAAGAGGAATGGAACAAGGAACTAGGGACTAGGCACAGGGAACAGCACAACCAACGGCTTTTGTTCACACCCGACCCGATTCGGCCAGTTGACCATCCGACCTGGCCTCGCTAATATGCAAAAACATGGCTCTTATCCTCAGGGATACAGAAACCGACGTTGCGGTTTGGGCTCGGCGCCGAGAAGGAGCACGCTGACTCATGTTTCGCGCCTACGCGCTCGGCATTCGCCCGTCGAGGAGACCTCGACGGCACCCCTCCTTCCCAGCTTGGTCGCCGGAAAGAACCAGTAGAGCCTTCCCCTCTGCTCTGGCAGTACTCCCGGCCAAGGCGCCATTCAGCGGCCAATCCAGCGCCGTGGCTTCGCCGGAATCCCGCGGCGCACGACGGGGGATTCTGGCGAAAAAGGACGGACCGCGGTGAAACTCCTTATTGTCGACGATTCGCTAGCTCACCGAAAGAGACTGATCCGGGCGCTAAGGGAAACTGGGCTCGAGTTCAGTGCGATATTCGAAGCCTCCGACGGACTAGAGGCCCTGGCACTGGTGTCCAAGAACCGTCCCGACCTGATTATCCTCGACATCAACATGCCGAAGCTCGACGGAATGAAGTTCCTGGTAACGCTTCGTCGAACCTACTCCTCTGCCCAAGTCAAAGTCATCGTTCTCACCGCTCAAGGCGGCAAGACAACCGAGGAAGCAGCTCAGCGGGCTGGTGCCGACGGATTCTTCACCAAGCCGTACGTTGCCGAAGATCTCGCCAAGAAAGCTAGCGAGCTATTGGGAGTAGCGCCGTGACAGCTCAGCTCGGATGGAACTTTGGCAGCCTCGCCACGGTTTTTCACTCGATCGAGAAGGCGGTCAAGACGACGCTGGGTCGCCCGTTTCGCTTTCGCCAGGGGAAGACCGACATGAGGGTGCCGATCGACATCCTCAAGTATCTGGGGCGCTCTCCGACGATTGCAATCGCCAACGTCGAGCGTGATTTCTACTACGCGATTGCCATCGACCTCCGCTTCGCGGTCCGCACCGCTGGCACCTACATGATGCTCAACAACGCCGGCCAAGAAGAACGGATTGCCGAGGGCGCCATCGACGGTCTCCTGGCCGAAACGGTCACCGAAATCGTCAATATCGTTTCCGGCAGGACCGCCGACGGATTCAGAGAAGTCCTAGGCGATCCCAGGGAGTTCTTTCCGCCGGCAGTAATCAGCTCAGCCAAGAACCTGCCAAACCTTCCCACCATCGCGCTGACCGTCGGTGCCGAAATGGACGGCGATTCAGCCGGACAGCTCGTGCTGTGGCTATCGAAAGAGCTTGCCACGCGTCTGAGTAGCTAGATCACCGTACAACCAGGCAGCTCGACCCTGAAGCGGTTGCGGGCAGGGCGAGTCCGATCCATCGCTGGCGCCGCCTCGACGAGCACTCGTCCACCGAGAATCTCGGCCGCCAAATGAGCGAACAGAGCTCCGCGCCAACGGAACCGCTTCGCTGCATCAGCAACCGTGCCAGAGGACAACAGGGCGCCAACGTCGCCGTATTTGCTTCCGAGCTCCGGCGAAATGGTTGGTCCATCGTCGTCGGATCGCACTTCGAGCACACCGCCGGGGGCGGAGGTCACGACAAGATCGATCCTCCCGCCTCGAGGGCTGTTGGTAACCGAATTGTCCAGGATCGTGGAAAGGAGCCGCAAAAAGAGATCGCGGTTAGTCGTGATTGTCTCGATCTCCTCGGGGACAGTCACTACGATCGCCAATCCCTTCTTGGTCGCCCGACAACGAACGTCACTGACAATCTGGTCGAGGATAGCGCGGAGGCTGACCTCCTTTACCGGATATGCCCCTGGCCGCCGTTCGCGGCGCAGCAAATCGAGCTGATTTTCGATCAGCCGCTGCATGGCTGTCGCGCCATCCTGGATATCCGTCACCGACTCGCGGGTGTGATCCCCCAAGTCGTCCCGCGCCAACAAGAGCTCCGCGTTGGCGATGACCGCCCCGATCGGCGTCCGAAGGTCGTGGATAATCATCGAGATCAGAATGTCGCGTAGCTTTCCTAGCCTCTCCAGCTCGTCTCGCTGGGACTGCGCTACCCTGTGACTCTCCTGTAGCTCGCTCGCGAGCTTGTGCGTGCGCAACAGGGACCTGATCCGGATGAGCAGCTCTACCCGACGGAAAGGCTTGGCGAGAAAGTCGTCCGCACCAGACGTGACCGCCTCTTCCTGACTCTCCAGACTATTCATTCCAGTGAGGAACACGATGACCGGGGCCTTGTCTCCCGACTGCTTCTTCACCTGCCGGCACACTTCGAAGCCATCGATTCCAGGCATCATCACGTCGAGCAGCAGCAGATCCGGCTGCCACTCGTCAACTACCCGCAAGGCCTCGCCACCACTGACGGCCGCTGTCACGTCGCAGCCCAGGTCGAGGAGGTATCGCTCCAGCACACTCCTCGTCTGCTCATCGTCATCGACAACAAGAATCCTTGCCCGGCGCGCACCAGGAATGATCGGGCTAGAGCTACTGGTTTCCACGATCGATTGCCTCACTATTGACTGCATCCACGATACTCGTATCGACTCGATTCGGCTACTCTGCTTGCCCCGTCACAGTCTTCGGCCTCCAGACTGGACAAGAATAGCCTCGTAGCTCCCAAAGCACAAAGGCAGGTTTCTTGCTACGGTAGCAGCGAAGACAACTCCTAAGGAGCGGCGGAGGCCGTGCTTTGTTACGACATGACGAATTGCCACGAGGAAGGAGCGTCAATGAAGGCGGTGCTCATCATCCAAGCTCGCATGGGCTCGACCCGGCTCCCCGGAAAGGTGCTGCGTCCTCTGGGTCGTACGGTAGTCCTCGACTATGTCGTATCCCGCTGTCGGACGGTCGTCGACGCGAACAATACCATCGTCGCCACCTCCACGCTGCCCGGCGACGAGCCAATCCGTACCTGGTGTCGATCTCGCGGCGTTCCTTGGTTTGCCGGATCAGAGGACGATGTCCTGGCCCGCTACTACCAGTGCGCCCGTCCACACCGGCCCGACTACGTGATCCGCGTTACTTCCGATTGCCCATTCGTCGACAATCGACTCGGAGCTCGGGCGCTCGCATTGGCAACGCAGTGCCACACCGACCTGGTTGCTCCGGCGTGCGATCTGCCGCGCGGCCTGTGGATGGAGGTAGTTGCCTTCTCTGCTCTCGAACGAATGAACGTGGTCGGCCAGGAGCCGCGTCACCGAGAGCACGTCACCTACTACGCCACCGAATTCCCCGGCGAGTTCAGCTGGGCTGTCCTGCCAATCGAGCAAGAGCTGTGTCGGCCCGAGTTGCGCATTACCCTCGACACCGAGGACGACTACTCACTCTGCCAGACGATTGCCGCAGCTTTCCCGGATCAGCTTCTGGTTCCGTCGGCCCAGATCGTCAGCTATCTGGCGAGCCATCCCGAGATTGCTGCCCTGAACGCCCATATCGAGCAAAAGCCGGTTCGGTGACAGCCTGGTACCATTGCCGCCATGAACATGATCAAGCTGGCCAACCAGCCAATCGGTCGTTCTCATCCGCCAATGGTGGTTGCGGAAATGTCCGGCAATCACCACCAATCGCTCGAGCGTGCTCTGGCCATCGTCTCCGCGGCGGCCAAGGCAGGAGCGCACGCGCTCAAGCTCCAAACCTATACGGCGGACACGATGACGCTCGACCTCGACCGGGGCCCCTTTCACATCGACGATGCCGAAAGCCTGTGGAAAGGGCGATCGCTCCATTCCTTGTATCGCGAGGCATACACGCCGTGGGAATGGCACGCCCCGATCTTCCAGCGCTGCCGCGAGCTCGGAATCCTCGCCTTCAGCACTCCGTTCGACGAAACGGCAGTCGACTTCCTCGAATCGCTGCAGGTACCCTGCTACAAGATCGCCTCCTTCGAGAACAACCACATTCCCTTGATTCGGAAAGTGGCCGCGACCAGGAAGCCGCTCATCATCTCGACGGGCATGGCCACCATGGCAGAGACCGACGAGGCAGTCAGCGAGGCTCGCCGAGCGGGTGCTAGCCAGATCGTCCTTCTCAAGTGTACTAGCTCGTACCCGAGTCCGCCCGATGCCACCAACCTCCTCACGATCCCCCATCTGCGAGACGCATTCGACGTCGAGGTTGGACTCTCCGATCACACGATCGGCACCGGGGTGGCGGCCGCGGCGGTGGCGCTCGGCGCGGTAATTGTCGAGAAACACTTCACGCTCTCCCGGGCAGACGGTGGTGTCGATGCTGCCTTCTCCGCCGAGCCGCTCGAGCTGCAGGCACTGGTGGAAGAGACGACGAGAGCGTGGCAGGCGCTCGGTCGCATCTCCTATGGACCCTCCGAGGCCGAGAAGGCATCGCTGCGGCTCCGTCGATCACTGTACGTCGTGCAGGATCTCCAAGCAGGCGCTGTCCTGACCAACGAAAACGTGCGCCCGATCAGACCAGCCGGAGGTCTTCCTCCGTCCCTTGTCGACCAGATTGTTGGCAGGAAGATCAGGCGAGCAGTCTGCAAAGGCACCCCCCTCACCTGGGATCTGATCTGATTCGTCGGTCGTCTGGTTAGGCGTTAGGCGTCGTCGCCTGTTCAGGCGGCGGAATCGATGGCCTGCGCCACTGGCGCGTCCTGTCTGGCCGAACGATAGACCTGCGTCTTGATGAGCTGCGACTCCGGCAAGCCAATGCCCAACTCGTCGTTCAGGGCGCGCAGGTGCTCGTGAATGAGCCCTTCCATGAGATCCGGGCTCATCCCCGTCAGATTCATCCGAAGATCTTGCCTGTCACCCATGCTCATCAGGTACAGCTCCTCGTCACCGATATAGCCTTTCTGGCGCGCATACTCGTATATTGGCGTACCAGGCGACGGCTGAAGATAGCCGACGCTCGGATAGACGCGCGCCTTGCTGCACACGTCGAAGGTGTTGGCGATCGTCGCCGGCGTTTCCTGGGGATAGCCGAACACCAGTGAGGTGTACACCTCGAGTCCGGCCTCGTGACATACCTTTGCCTGAGTAATGAAATCGGCAACGTGGTTTCGTTTGTTCATTGCCCGCAAGATGCTCTCGTTGCCGCTCTCGAGAGCAAAGCTCAATCCCTTGCACCCGGCCTTCCTGAGCTGGCGCGCGACCTCGAGCTTGCTCCAGTCGAGAAGCTCGGAACGGGCACTCCCGACAAAGAACATCCGGAGGTTCTTCTCGATGAGGAGATCGGCAAGCCGCGCAGTGGACTTGATGTCATAGAGGCTGAGCTCGTCCCAGAACGAAACGTAGTTCGCTCCGTACTTGGTCTTCCAGCGCTCGATCTCCGCACAGATGCTCTCCGGAGAACGATGCCGGTACTTCAGGCTCTTGAAAGCGTGATAGCAGAAGTTGCACTGGAACGGACAGCCACGAGCAGTGGATACCGGCATGGCCACCAGATCGTCGAATGCGATCGGCAGCTTCTCTGGCGCCGGCACGATCAACCTGCTCTTCTCGAGATAGATGTCGATGTCGAAGAGGTCGTAGTTGGGGAACGGGATGTCGTCCACGCAGGCGATAGCTCGCCTTGGCGCGGTCTCGACGATCTCCCCATCGCGCTTGAAGCAGATCCCCGCGACTTCGTCGAGCGAGCTCCCGGCGGCAACGGCCTGGAACAGCTCGACGGCAGTTATGTCGCCCTCGCCTCTCACTGCCACATCGACCTCTGTCTTCTCGAGAAGCAACCTGGGGACGGAGGTGCCGAGGGTGTTGCCAACGACAATCACCGCCCGGGGATGATGCTGCCTGATCATCGCGGCAATCCCCTTGACCAAGGTGTACTGGCTCACGAGCGTACCGATCGCCGCCACGTCGAACCGCATCGTGCGGATGCGCCGCTCGACTTCCTCGTCGGAGTAGCGATGGGCGTCGATATCGAGAATCTCGAAAGCGATGCCCGCCCGTTCGGCCGCCGAGACGACGTAGGCCAAGCCGACGTTGAGCATGAGCTTCGGGCTGTCGGGGCGCACCGCCGGATTGATGAACAGAACCTTCATGAGCGCTCCTTTGGATTCACGGTTTCCTGCTACGGAAACGAACGAGCACGCGAGCACCCGGGATCCCGTTTGCTCGCCCGGAGGTTCGCCGCAGTCACGGCGAGGCTTCTGCTAGAAACGGGCCAGCCTGGCGTAGCGCCCTGTCTACTAGATTTTCTACGTTTTTCCGGATGGCAAGTGCATTGGACGAAGGCTCGAGCGCCATTCTTGACGACAGCGCGAAGCGGCTTGCCCCGGGAATGCGGGCTCGTTCGGACGATCTTGCCCTGTGCCAAATTGGATCGACGTATTTCTTCAATGATTCTAGGAACATCCCGGTCGTCGCCATCCCCGAGCAGGGGTCAGGACGTCGACGGTGTTGGCGACAACGGTGACGACGATGACGACAACGACGGACTGAAGGATGGCTTCGAGATCGGGGAGCTTGGTACCGATCCATTTCTGGTCGATACCGATGCGGACGGCATTGATGACTTGTGCGAGTATCTCCTTGGCTTGGAATCGACGGTTCCGGTGGGTACTGCTCCTGTGGTTCTTGCTCTGCATCCATCCGGCGGACGTCTGGTCAGCAATTCCGCGGGGTTGCTCGGCCTATGTCAGGATGTCTGGAGTCACGACATGCCGGTTTGCGCCGCAGCCGCTGCCAGAGCGGCTTGCGCTGGCGCGCGAGAAACCCATTGTAACCCTATAGCGGAAGCTGTCGCAGGAGGTGAGCCATGTTGTGTGAAGAAATCATGCGGAAGGACGTTCAGATGGTTGCTCCCGACGATTCAGCCCAGACAGCGGCCAGCAAGATGCGCGACGAAAACATCGGTTTTCTGCCGGTAGTCGACCAGTCGGGCGCTATTCTTGGCACTGTCACGGACCGGGATCTCGCCACCCGACTGGTGGCTGGTGGTCATGACCCGGCGCACACCCCGGTTGGCACAGTGATGACGAGAGGAGTCGTCTCCTGCCATCCGAGCGACGACATCCGACGCGCCGAGGAGCTGATGCGGAGGAATCACAAATCTCGCATTGTGTGCATCGATAGCGCCAATCGACTCGCCGGCATCATCAGTCTGTCGGATATCGTTCAGTACGAAGAGGAAAAGGAAGCCGTCCAGACGGTCAAGGAAGTCGCCCAGCGCGAAGCACATCTGCACTGAGCCGGAAGCCCAAAACGGCGACAAACGAAGGGGATCCCTCAGGAGCCGTCGCAGAATAACTTGAACAAAGTATCGGCGATGAGGCGCCCGGATGGCAAGGAGCGAGGAGGGCGCATACTCTCGGTATGAAGCGGGGGGGGCGGCGAGGGCTCGCAGCCGCCCTACTACCGACGAGCGACGCAGCCAGCCGGGATGGATCGGCGGCGAGACTGTTCAAGTTATTTTGCGACGGCGACTTAGGGCGCGGGGAGTCTGTTGCCGGATGGGTGTGAACAAAAGCCGTTGGTCGTGCTGTTCCCGGTCCCTTGTTCCTAGTCCCTAGTTCCTTGTTCCTTGCCACGCAACCATCAGCTGCATGGCGGCGATAAACAGATTATGGAACGTCCAATTGAACTAGGAACTAG
>JAZDLZ010000391.1:0-2390 GCA_043801535.1 Pseudomonadota bacterium | reverse complement strand
GAGAAGGGCAATCAGCGATTCGCGCCCTAGCCCTAGCCCTAGCCCTAGCCTCACGAGCCCCGAGCCAGAGGCTGATGGACAACGGTGGAAAGCATACGGAGCATGAGCATGAGCATGAGCATGAGCATGAGCACGGAGCATGTTTCCCCTCAGTGTCAGTGAGTAATCGGGTTTGGCAGAGACATGGTATTAGACGCAGGATTTTCCGGGAGGTTCTATTTGCTGGGCTGTAACTGTTGGAATCCTGGACTCCGAATCCCAGTCTCGGTTTAGAATCCGCGCCATGCCGCTTCTCGATCATCGACTCAATGACTCTCGCTGGCAGAACCGTTGGCTCGAAGCCGGAGTCTTCCGCGCGGTCGACTATGCGCCGTCGCCCAAAGCGTACGTCCTCGATATGTTTCCCTATCCTTCCGGCGCCGGGCTTCACGTGGGTCACCCTGCAAGCTACACCGCCACCGACATCATCTCGCGCCACCTCCGCATGCGCGGCTACAACGTTCTGCACCCGATGGGGTGGGACGCCTTTGGCTTGCCGGCAGAGAATTACGCAATCAAGCACGGAGTCCACCCGGCCAAGATCACTGCTGCCGCGATCGAGACCTTTCGCCGTCAGATTCGGGCCATTGGCCTTTCCTACGATTGGGAGCGCGAAATCAATACTACCGATCCGGGCTACTATCGATTCACTCAATGGCTGTTCGCCCGCATGTTCGAGCGCGGGCTTGCCTATCAGGCAATGGTTCCCATCAATTGGTGTCCGAAAGACCGGACCGGGCTCGCCAACGAGGAGGTCCATGCTGGAATGTGCGAGCGCTGCGGCGCCCCGGTCGAGCGTCGCGAGATGCGGCAATGGATGTTGCGGATTACCGCCTATGCCGACCGATTGCTCGACGACCTCGACGGGCTCGATTGGCCGGAATCGACGCTGGCAATGCAGCGCAACTGGATTGGTCGATCCGAAGGAGCGGAGATAGACTTCCCCAGCCCGGCCGGTCCGATCAAGGTATTCACCACCAGACCAGACACTATCTTTGGCGCTACCTATATGGTGTTGGCACCAGAGCACCCATTGGTCGATCAGGTAACGACCACCGAAAATCGAGCGGCAGTCGAATCCTACCGGGCGGAGGCCAGGCGCAAGAGCGACCTCGAGCGCACCGACCTGGCAAAACAGAAGAGCGGTGTTCCCACTGGAGGAATGGCCACCAATCCAGCCAGCGGCGCTCCCATTCCGATCTGGATTGCCGACTACGTGCTGGCGGGCTACGGCACCGGGGCAATCATGGCGGTACCTGGCCATGACGCGCGCGACCACGAGTTCGCCAGGCAGCACGGCTTGCCCATTGTGGAGGTCGTGAAGGGTGGCGCCAACACTGCCGAGCAGGCATTCGAAGGAGACGGAGTGGCAACGGGCTCGCCGCCCATTGACGGTCTCCCAACGCCAGAGGCCAAGCGGAAGATCGTTGCCTGGCTCGCCGAGCGTGGCGTGGGCAAGGCGACGGTCAGTTATCGCCTCCGCGATTGGGTGTTTTCCCGGCAACGCTATTGGGGAGAGCCGTTCCCGATTGTTCACTGCCAAGGACAGTGCGGCGGCTCGGTGCTCGTCCCCGACGACCAGCTACCAGTGAGATTGCCCGACGTCGAGCGCTACGAGCCAACTGGTACTGGCGAATCGCCATTGTCTGCTCTCAGGAGTTGGGTGGAAACGACCTGCCCGCGCTGCGGTGGTCCGGCCGAGCGCGAGACCAATACCATGCCGAACTGGGCGGGATCCTGCTGGTATTACCTGCGCTTCATCGATCCCCGCAACACCCGGATGCCGTTCCAGCCGGAAAAGGCGCGCTACTGGCTGCCAGTCGATCTCTATGTCGGTGGCACCGAGCACGCGGTGCTTCACCTTCTGTATGCCCGGTTCTGGCACAAGTTCCTCTACGATCTGGGCCTGGTCGGGACAAGAGAGCCTTTCCAGAAGCTGCGTCACCAGGGAATGGTGCTCGCCTATTCTTACCAAGACGAGCGAGGTGCCTACCGCAGCTACGACGAAATAGACTTTGGCGTCGATCCCCCTGTCCTCGCCGACGGCAGCAAAGGAAAACTGACCGCCCAGGTCGAGAAGATGTCCAAATCCAAGGGGAACGTCATCAACCCCGATTCGGTAATCGAGCGCTACGGTGCCGACGGGCTACGGCTCTACGAGATGTTCATGGGCGAATTCGAAGCGGCCAAGCCCTGGGATGTTCGCGGAATCGAGGGCATCGCTCGCTTTCTTGCCCGAGCATGGCGGGTCATTGACGAATGGGACGAGAGCAAGGCCCCTACCGAAGACACCAACCTGCGCCTGCGCCACCAAACCATCAAGGCAGTTGGGGAGCGCATTGCCTCGTTCA
>JAZDLZ010000357.1:0-2914 GCA_043801535.1 Pseudomonadota bacterium | reverse complement strand
TCGGAGAGGAGGGGCGGAGGGGTGGTCTTGAGGCGCGCGAGCGCCGGATCAGGGATAGCCCAAAGCCCCCGATTGGGAGCCCGCACCTGTGCTATGTTCTCGGCGATGCGGGTGTCCTACTCCGACTCTGACGAGGTTGGCGCGGGCACGGTGCTCGACGGCACCTACGAGGTCATCTCCCTGCTTGGCCGAGGTGGTATGGGCGCGGTCTGGGCGGCCAAACATTTGCGGCTCCCCAAACGAGTAGCAATCAAGGTCCTTACCGGTGCTGCCGCCGCCGACCCGGCGACACTGGCGCGCTTTCGCCGCGAAGCCGACATCGCTTCGCGACTCGGCCACCCCAACATCATCGAGGTTCTCGACTTCAACGTACTACCGGTTGGCACCCCGTATCTGGTCATGGAGCTTCTCGAAGGAGAGTGTCTGGCATCTCGGCTGCGGCACGGGCCCATGGCAATCAGTCAGGCGATGAGCATTGCCAGGCAAATCGGCTCTGCTCTCCACGCCGCTCACCGAGAGAACGTCGTTCACCGCGATCTCAAGCCGGGAAACATCTTTCTCTGTCCAAGAGAGTCCGACGCCGGCATCGTCGACCACGTCAAGGTGCTGGATTTCGGCATCTCGAAGATCAGGGGTTCTGACACCATCCTGACGCAGGAAGCGACCATTCTCGGCACTCCGCAGTACATGTCGCCCGAGCAGGCGTCTGGCCGGAACTCGACGATCGACGCCAAGACCGACCAGTTTGCGCTGGCGGCGATCGTCTACGAAATGCTCGCGGGACGGCCAGCTTTCTGCGGCTCGACGCTCGCCGAAATCGTCTACCGCATCGTGTACGAAGAGCCAATTCCTCTCGTCGAGGCTGCGCCTGCCGTTCCGCCACCGATTGCCGCAGCGGCGGCGCGGGCAATGGCCAAGCAACCAGAACATCGCTTTCCAGACGTCCCGAGCTTCATTGGCGAGCTCTCGGGACGGCCGCTTATCACCCTGGAAAGGCAGTCGGCAGCGCCACCGCCGGAGACTCTCCAAGGAATTCCGTCCGTCGTACCCTCGCCAGCATCATCAGGAGGATCGCCGGTGGTATCGCGTGGCACGGCGCCAAGTGCACCGCCGGGCACGCCGTCTGGCGCATCGCGCTCGACAGTGGTAGGAACGCCGCAGAGTGCTCCTCCGGCAGCTACCACGGATGCTCAACCGGGAGGAATGCGGCCGGGAACACGGCCGGCACCCTCAACGGCACCCCCGCCGGCACTGTTTGACGGAATCCGCCCGTCGCAGTCGTTGCCCGGAGAGGTGGCGGCGCCCGGTGTGACCGCCATGAGCGACGTTTCGGCCTCTAGAGTCTCGGCTCCTGGCAAGAGACGCACCGTCCTCGCCGCCGTGGCTGGATTGCTCACCTTGGTCTTCTCCGTGGCGACTGCCATGGTGTTTTCGCACTACCGACGCGAGGGCGGCACGACCTCCGCCACCACCAGCCCTGCCGCTGGCGCAGGGACTGCCACTCCGGCACCGACTTCGACGACCGCAGCGTCCTCCGGATCGACGCCGATGCTGGCCGGTACCGCGGCGCCAGCGCCGGCAACGAAGAACGTCACGGCAGCGACTTCGGCAACAACGACGGCGGCGACGGCAAACGCCGAACCTCGCCGCGGCGGTGCCGGCGCAGACCTACCAGCGACGATAGTGGGACGGCATCAGGAATCAGTGCCCCCGCCACCACCCGAAGTGGCAGCCGATCTCGACAACGCCGAGCGAAGCCTTGCTGCCGGCAACTACCAGAAGGCGCTCCACCTCGCCCAAAGAACCCTGCACCGCCAGACAACGGACCGAGCCTTCCGCATCATCCTGCTCACCAAGTGCGCCAGCAGAGACCTGCGGGGAGTCAACGCAACGCTGAAGAAGATTCCGGCGCGCGATCGGCCGACCCTCAAACGCCGCTGCCGAGAGATGGGATTGGACGCAGACCTCTAGAAACCGCGACACCATGCCATGCAAGGCTGTGACACCGTGCAAGACTGTGACATCGAGATGCAACACTGCAACGCCACGCACGATCAGTTTTCTACTCCGACGAGGCTAGGCGAAGAACCCGAGTTGCTGGTCATCAAGGGTGCCCGCGAGCACAACCTCGCCATCGAGCTACTCGAGATTCCCAAGAAACGGCTGGTCGTGTTCACCGGTGTCTCGGGCTCTGGCAAGTCGTCGCTTGCTTTCGACACTCTCTACGCGGAAGGGCAACGGCGCTACGTCGAATCACTCTCGTCCTACGCCCGGCAGTTTCTCGGTCAGATGGAGAAGCCCAAGTACGAGCACATTCGCGGCCTCTCTCCGACAGTGGCGATCGAGCAGAAGACAGCGTCGTCGAATCCTCGCTCGACGGTTGGCACCGTCACCGAGATCTACGACTACCTGCGGGTGCTCTTCGCTCGCACTGGCGAGCAACGGTGCCACCTGTGTGGCGGACGCATCTCCGCCCGTTCTGCTGCCGAGGTGGTAGCCGAGCTGTACGAGCTGCCCGCCCACACCAAGCTAGTCCTCCTGGCTCCCAAGGTCGAGCATCGCAAGGGCGAATTCCGCGAGTTGCTGGAGGACGCTCGCCGCTCTGGCTACGTACGCGCCCGGATCGACGGCATGATCGTACGGCTCGAGGACGTCCAGGCACTCGAAAAGCAGAAGAAGCACACGGTCGAGCTGGTGGTCGATCGGCTCTCGCTCGATCCCACCGATCGTGCCAGGCTGACCGACGGCGTCGAAACCGCTCTCCGCGCTGGCGGTGGCACATTGCGCGTTGTCGTCGACGGCGAGGATAGACCACGCCAGTATTCCGAGGCCAACGCCTGTCCTGGCTGCGGAGTTGGTCTTCCCGAGCTCTCTCCCCAGTCGCTGAGCTTCAACTCTCCGCTGGGCATGTGTC
>JAZDLZ010000355.1:0-6704 GCA_043801535.1 Pseudomonadota bacterium | reverse complement strand
CGATCCTGCTCCGAGCGCAGTCCCGACCCCACGACGATGGCCGTCGCTGTGCCTGCGTTGGCCTATGGCGCATTCCTCCTGCCACATGAACGTCCCGGCGACGAACGTAGGTGGCCGCACAATCATGGACGATCACACCCGCTGGCGTGGCAGGACTTGAATCGGCCTGCCGTAGCTCGTATGGTGCGACCGTTGGTGTGGTTGCGGCGTGAGTTGCGCCGTGAGTGTTCGCGCGTAATGCGCGTAATGCGCGCGATTGCTCGCTGCGGGTGGTTCGGTGGTCTATTGTTCTTCCACGCCTTGGAGGTCCTTTCATGGAAGATTCACGCAGTGATGACTATCTAAAGCAGTTCTTTCTCAATTGTGGCTTTGCCACACGTGCGCTACATGCTGGCGAGCATGTCGGCCAGCTTCAGCATGCCTCTCATGCTGGGGCGATCTACCAATCATCCACTTTCGTGTTCCAGAGTGCAGCCGAGGGTGCGGAGATTTTCTCCGGCCAGCGTCCGGGCTACGTCTACACCCGGCTGGGCAATCCAACTGTGCTGGCGCTCGAAGCCAAGATGAACGCACTCGAGGGCAAGGAGGTGAAGATCGCTGATCCCAATGTCCGTGTCTCGAGCCTGGCCTTTTCCTCGGGAATGGCTGCCGTCAGCTCGACGCTTCTGTCGGTGTGCAGCGCTGGAGACACGCTCATTCTTGGCGACGTCGTGTATGGAGCGACCGAGCACTTGGCGCGCGAGGTGCTTGCCAAACTTGGTATCCGGGTCGTCGAAGTCGATACGACGAATCTGGGGGCTGTCGAGCGAGTCCTGGCGGACAACCCCAGTGCCAAGGCGATTCTCTTCGAGACACCGACCAATCCGCTGCTTGGCATTTCCGATATCGCCGCGGTCGCTCGGCTGTGTCACGCCCGCAATCCCTCGATGAGGGTAATCATCGACAATACGTTTGCCACGCCCTATCTTCAGCGCCCATTGACAATGGGTGCCGACATCGTCATCCACTCCACCACCAAGTATTTGTGCGGTCACGGTACGATCATCGGCGGGGTGATGGTGACTACCAGCAACGACGTCAAGGATCGCGCCTACACGATAATCAAAGACCTGGGGGGCTCGCCGAGCCCGTTCGACGCCTGGCTGGTGAACATGGGAGTGAAGACGCTTCCCTTGCGCATGGATTGTCACTGCGAGAACGCCATGGCGATCGCCCGTTTCCTCGAGGGGCACCCGAAGGTCAAACGCGTCTACTACCCTGGGCTCGAGAGTCATCCGCAGCACTTGCTAGCCAAGCGACAGATGAGCAAGTTTGGCGGTATTGTTTCGTTCGAGCTCACCGGAGGGCTGGAAGCCGGGCGCCGGCTAATGGACACGATCGAGGTGTTCACGCTGGCCGTTTCGCTGGGCTGCGTTGATTCGTTGATTCAGCACCCAGCGTCGATGACTCACGCCTGCGTACCCAGAGAGAAACGCGAGAAAACCGGCCTTACCGACGGCCTGGTGCGCGTCTCCGTCGGGATCGAGTCTCGCGAGGATCTCGTCGAGGCGCTCGATCGTGCTCTCGCCCGCCTCTAGCCTAGAGCACCGATCGGCGTTCTAGGGGCAGAGCTTGCCGTCGCCAAACAACGCCTTCAAGAATACCTCGAGCGCCTTGTCGATGACGGATTCCGGAACTTGGAACACGGCGCCGTCGGTCACGTGTTTGCGAATGGCCCGTTTCACTGGCTCGGCCAGGCTCGAGCCGTCGAGAGCCTGAAGGATTCTGTCCTCGGGAACCAAGACGGAGCCCGAAGAAACGAAACGACGTTCGCCGATGCCATCGGACTCGTTCTTGTCAAAGCGGAGCGAGAGCACGCCATCAATGTCACGGTCGCCGAGGTCGACGGCGAGAACGTGTACGGTGTCCTTGACCTCGAAGCGCAGGTCGACCTTGAGTCTGCCGGTGAAGATTCCCTTGGTATCGAGTAGCCCCGAATCAGGGCAGCGCCGCTCGACTGGCCGCCGAATCGCGAGCGGCGAATCCTTCGTTCCGCCAACAGGACCGCCCAGGCCGAGGTCGAGCACTCGCGAGCCGTCGCTACGACGCAGCTTGCCGTCCCCGACGACGCTGAAACGTTCGAACGGTTGATCCGTCGCCAGGATGTCGCCGGTGAGAACAACGTCGCGGACGATGGTGCCGTGTTGTCCCTGCCAGGAAAGTCGGATCGCCGCCACGCCTTTCTGATTGCCGTCGGCGTCGGCGGTGAAGAAGTCGAAGTCACCGAGCGCGCGACGTTCGAGCAAGAGGTGTCCATCGATGTCCACCCCGGTAAAGACAAAATCGTCGGCGAAAGTCATGAGCCAGCTGCCAGCCTTGAGCCGCCGGAGGGTAATGTGGCCGTCCGCATACTGGCACGAGCCAAAATCGACGTCGACGCCGTTCGTATTGACTGCGACCTTCTTGCAGTCTTCGGCGAGTAGCGGCAGCGAGAGGGCTCGCTTCGCTGCATTGAGCTCGCTTTCCACCTCGTCGGAGTCGAGCACCGTGCTCGCTGCTGCTGCCACTGCTGGCGCACCGGCTGCGGCCTCGAAGTCCTCGGCTGGTTGTTCGACCGTCGTTGTGCTAACGGTCGATCCGGTGACTTCCTCCTCTTCTCCTTCTCCGCCGCATCCGACTGCAAGGCCGAGCAGCGCTAGCAAGAGAAGGCACCAGAGAATACCTGCTGGCATGCGCTTCCTGTTGTCTTCGTTTCGGGCGTTGTACATGGGCGGCCTCCGTGATTCGGCGGCATTGTATCCCTTGTCGCATCACGATGTCTTGGAGCAGATTGCGGCACTGCTCTCAACCGGCTACATTGGGACGGACGATGAAGACGGGGCTGGTGGCAATACCCTTCGCTGTGCTCATGGCGGTAGCGAGCTCCGCTGTTGCCGACGGGGGCGGGGGCGCTCCAATTCTCGTCTACTGGGCCACCCCTGATTGTCCTGGCGAAGCCGAGTTTCGGGCACGGGTCAAATCCAGGATCCGAGAGCCGCACCTGTTGGATCTCGCCAACCGAGGCAATGCGTTGATGGTTGTGCTCGCGCCTGGCGAGGGCGGTATTGCCGAGGGGCTGTTCGTTGTCGTCGAAGGCGGCCTTCCGCGAGCTGGTCGCCGAGTATCGGGGCGTAGTTGTGACGAGGTGGCGACGGCGATGGCATTTGTCGTGGCTCTCACGATCCTCCCCGACGAACAGGTGCCCTCGGAGGAACCAACTGCACCAGTCGAAGAAGGGGCTGCTCCGGCGGTAGAGACGACCATATCCGCTCAACCAGTCACCCCGGCTCCTCGCGAACGACGAATCGCGCACCATTGGGCTGCTGGTGCACAAGTCAGCCTTGCGGGCGGATTGGTGCCAGGACTGCTGGTCAGCGTTCCGCTATTCGTGGACGTCGAGAGGCAGAGCTCTACTGGCCGAGCGCTGCGCGCGCGGGTGGGGCTTATCGGTACTCTTGGCCAGCAAGTGGATACCGAGCACGGCACGGCAGGCTTTCGTCTACTCGCGTGTCGGGTCGAGGGCTGTCCATACAAGCTGGCGCTCGGGCAGAGCTTCGATTTCTGGCCATGCCTCGGCCTTACCGGTGGCGGACTTGCAGCGACGGGGGCAACGAGCGCGACCGTGGCCAATGCTCAGGAATCATTGAGACCTTGGGTTTCAACTGAGGCTATTGCACGTATGAGCTGGCGGCCGTGGAAAGGGCTGCTACTTTTCGAAGCGCAGCTGGAGGTCGTTGTTCCCTTGGTTCGTGACCGCTTCTACTACCACCCGGATACGACAATCATGCAGACCGGTGCGGTTGGCTTCGCCGGGAGCGTGGGCTTGGCCCTGCTTTTTTTGTGATCAGAGTGGTTGGTACCTGCCATCGCATATATAGACAGTAGCTTGCTAGCGCAGACAGATACACGTATGAGCAGGGAGGCCATAGAGGCAGGCAGTGCGAATACCATTGGGCAGGGACAAGACACAGGCTTGGAAGAGATTGCCGACGCACGCCTACGTGCTATTTTCGACGCTAACTTTGTCTTCATATGGCGATCCTTGCGTCGCCTAGGAGTGCCAGAGGCTTCGGTTGATGATGCTGCCCAGGAAGTCTTCATTATCGCCACCAGGAAGCTCTCGCGAATCCAGGAGGGGCGGGAACGGTCCTTTCTCTACAGCACTGCGCGGCGAGTTGCTTCTGGCTGTCGTCGAGCTTCCAGGCGTGAAGCTGCGGCCGTGGAGGCTGTCGATGTCCAATCGGTACCGGATTCAAGGCCAGGGCCAGACGATGCAGTCGACCAGCAGCAGGCAAGGAAGCTCCTGGATGCCGTGCTGGCCGAAATGTCACTGGACATACGTTCGGTGTTCGTTCTATTCGAGCTCGAGGGCATGAGCATGGCTGAGATTGCAGCCATGCTCGACGTTGCGCCAGGAACGGTTGCTTCACGTTTGCGGAGGGCTCGCGAGCTCTTTCATCGGTTGGTTGGACGGCTTGAGGAACAAGGATTATCGGATGGACGACCCACGGCGTCTTCTTGATAGCGGGGCGAGCGAGCTCGAGCGCTCTCTGCTCCGGGCTGCCGTTGGCGACAGGCCGACTGCCAAGGGGGCGGCAAAGGTCGCTGCGGCGATCGGAGTAGCATGCAGTCAGCTTGCCGGGGGCACGGTCGTTGCTGCCACTGCAGCAGCGGCCAAGGGCATCGGCGCGGCCGCGGCCAAGGGCATCGGTGCAGCCACGATCCTCAAGAGCGTTGGCTTGGTAGCCCTGGGAGGTGTCTTGGGAGTTACGGCAACTCAGGTGGCGAGCAACCACGGTTCGGGCAGCCCCAGGCATCCAAGGCAGGGTGCCATCGTCGAGAAGGTGGGCAATCGAGGTACCGTTCTGTCCGTTGACACCTTTGCGCTCGATGGTCCGTTCGACGCAGGAGGTCTCGACGCCGAAGCCGTAGACGCAGGCATGGCAGATGCTTGGCCAGCCGAGAGACCATACGATGCATTTGCCAGCAGGTTTACCGAAAGACCAGGCGAAACGCTCGTCGCCAGACCAGCCGATGAACCAGCCGATGAACCGGCCGAGACACCAGACAAGACACCGGACGCGAGGCTGGACGAGCGACCCGACGAGCGAAAGGGCGAGCGAAAGGGCGAGAGCAGGGGCGAGAGCAGGGACGTCGCAGCGGCCGGAGTCGGTGCAGCTCGGGTTCTGGAATCGGGCGCTCGACCGGGTATTGCGACGGGCCGGCTTACAGCAGCGGAATCGACGAGCAGTGCCAGCGCGATGGCGAAACCAGCGGTTGCCGGCCGGAATGCCCTCGGCAGCACTGCGGAGGCTGGCACGGCACCCCAAGCACGAGAAGCTTTCGACCTCCCAGGAAAGGCCGGAGGAAGCACGACTTCGACCGTTGCCAGTGGAACGGCGACCGTTCGGCATACTGGACCGCCGACAGGAAACCCGCTGCCGGCCAGTGGTGACCGGCCACCGGCATCTGACATCCGGCAGGCGGCAACTGGTGGTAGACCAAGAGGGCGAGCGTCAGCGGAGGTCGAGTTGCCCGAGGAGATTCGTTGTCTGGATGTCGCACGCACGGCCCTCGACAAGGGCGATCCGCCGGCGGCAATCGACGCCCTGGACTACTACGAACGTCGGTTTCCCGGTGGTGTCTTGGCTCCCGAGGCGGTCGTCCTGCGGGTTGATGCGCTCGAACAGAAAGGCGACACGGCCGAGGCTATCCTCTTGGCCAAGGCATTCCTGGAGAAGTATCCCGGCAGTCCGCTGGCCGCCCGAATTCGTCGAGTACTCCGGCTCGAGCGCCAGCGATGAGCTGCCCGGTCCGTCCAGGCCTTTTCGCACTGTTGGCCCTGCTCCTGGCAACCGAGGCGTGCGAGGCTGACATCAGGCTCGGCGACGTCGTCGACAGCCCCATCTCCAACGCATTTGCCGATGGTGCCTATCAATTGGTGTTTCCCGGCACAGCCCAGGCCTTGTGCGATGGCGATCTGGACAACCGGGAAGTCGCGAGCGAAGTCCTTCTGCCGTCGGAGTCGGGCTTCCACGACGGCCTTGTCGACCTGACGACGCCGGCCTTCGACAGGATCGTGCTGAGAGGAGATGCCATCGCCTTTGGATTCGGTGTCCTGTCCATGGAGCTGGTGGACGAGAGCCCGGAAACGGCGCTCGTGTATCTCGGGTCGGTTCCCAAGACCGGCACAGGTCCGCTCGGCACGATCTGGCAGCGGGCGTTTCTCGCGCTCGACGGAACAACAGCAAGCCCTTCTCACGTCGCTGGGATGGCCGGCGTCGAAGTCGTGGCGATTCGCGGCGAGGGTTCTTGCACGGTAATGTACGACATCGGGCTACTAGCCGAGAGGAATGGCAATTGAAGCAAGAACACAGTCTCTCCCCTGATCCGGCGCTGGCGCGCCTTAAGACCACCCCTCCGCCCCTCCTCTCCGAGGAGGGGAACCGCGGCGCGTCATCTCCCGGGCGACCACCAAACTGGTGCAGCGCCGCGACTCGCTCCGCGCGGCGAAGCCGCGCTGCGCTCGTGGTCACTATCGCCGTTCTAGGGCTCTCGAGGCGTGTGGTGGTAGTCGTTGCCGCAACCGGCATCGCCTGGTCTCTCGGTGGGTGTGACACTGGCTCGTCAGGCAGCGAGACTGGCAATGTCCGGGCTGACGCAGGAGCGCGCGTTCCCGTTGGCAG
>JAZDLZ010000354.1:0-4245 GCA_043801535.1 Pseudomonadota bacterium | reverse complement strand
TCTGTCTGGAAGTCCCTCGAGCTGCATCGACGAGAGTGCACCGCGAGTATCGCCGGAGCTCTTCTCCTTGGGCGTCCCGGTTCTTGGCATTTGCTACGGCGCCCAGCTCACCGCCCTGCTTTTCGGTGGCAGAGTCGCAGCGGCGGCCAAGAGGGAGTACGGGTTTGCCAAGGTCCGGGTCCTCGAGAGCACTGGCATCTTCGCTGGATTCGAGAGCAGCGAGGAGACCGCTGTCTGGATGTCCCACGGCGACCAGGTAGAGCAGGTGCCACCTGGCTTTGCAGTCGTTGGCGAGACGTCGAGCTGTGCTGCCGCCGCGTTCGTCGATGCGGCCAGGCGCCTCTATTGCGTTCAGTTCCATCCAGAGGTGGCTCACACCGCCCGGGGACGGGATATTCTGGCCAATTTCTTGTTTCGCATCTGCGGGGCATCTCCCGGTTGGACGATGGCCTCGTTCATCGACGGTGCCGTCGATGGTATTCGCGATGCCACCAGCGGCGGCGGACGAGTGTTGTGCGCGCTCTCGGGCGGCGTCGACTCGGCAGTCGCTTGCGCGCTGGTGCAGCGTGCAGTTGGCGACCGGCTCACCAGCATCTTCGTCGACAACGGTCTTCTCCGTCGCGGGGAGAGGGACAACGTGGCGGCGGTCTTTCGCGGACACTCCAAGGTGGATCTCCGGGTCGTCGACGCCGAAGAACGGTTCTTGTCGGCCCTCGCCGAGGTAAGCGATCCAGAGAGCAAGCGCAAGATTATCGGCAAGCAGTTCATCGACGTTTTCGAAGACGAAGCCAAGTCGGTTGGGGGGGCGCGGTGGCTCGTGCAAGGGACGCTGTATCCGGACGTCATCGAATCTGTTTCCTTCAGGGGACCGTCGGCGACAATCAAGTCCCACCATAATGTTGGCGGCCTTCCAGAGCGGATGAATCTCGGCTTGGTCGAACCCTTGCGCGAATTGTTCAAGGACGAAGTGAGACGACTTGGAGAAGAGCTTGGCCTGCCACATCACGTCTTGTGGCGACAGCCTTTCCCTGGCCCAGGCCTGGCAGTGCGATGCCTGGGACACGTCACCAAGGAGCGTCTGGAAAAGCTGCGTGCAGCCGATGCCATCATCGAGGAAGAGATCCGGGCTGCCGACCTCTACGAGGCCATATGGCAGTCCTTTGGCGTGCTGCTTTCTACCATGTCCGTGGGAGTCGTCGGCGACTGCCGGAGCTATGCCGAGGTATTGGCTTTGCGCGCGGTCACGTCGCAGGACGGAATGACCGCGGACTGGGTGCCGCTCCCCGGCAATCTGCTGGCAACCATTTCCCGCCGTATCGTCAACGAAGTACGGGGTATCAGTCGGGTAGTCTACGACATTACTTCCAAACCGCCGGCCACAATCGAGTGGGAATAGCCGGCAGCTCCTTGGACTTGGCAGAGCGTGCTGGGCAGCTATACTCCTCGAATCGCAGATGCCCTGGCCACCTTCTCTTCTCAGTGTTCTCCTGTTCTTTTCTGGAATCGTTGAGCCCCTAGCTCAGGCCAGAGTCGACTGGACGGACGGTTCGCTCATTGCTGTTGCGGCCGCCGCGCCAGAGCTCCTGGCTCCGAACGTGGACATTGCGCGAGCCAAGGCCGAGCGCACCGCGAGACAGGCGGGGATGACGAGACTCCAGGAAGCGGTCCGGTGTTTGCCGGCAGGAACAGGCGTGTCGATTGGTGACGCCATTGCTGCCAACGCCGCCATCGGTGAGAAGCTGACGGCCGTCGTCGGCAAGGAAGCCCAGGTGTTGGTCGACTACGGATCGGACGGCTCGGCTCGGGTCACCTTTACCTTGGCGCTCGAGGTCGTGCGACGTGTGCTCATTTCTGCCCAAGTGCTGCCAGCCGACGGTGACCAGGCAGGAGCCCAGCCAAATGGTCGGTCCCCATCCGCAGTGCTCGCAGTGCTCGTGGATGCGAGAAAAGTCCGGTTGTCTCCTGCGCTCGCCGTGGTGCTGGCCGCAGGCCGGGTGCGTTACTCGGGGGCGATCGTCTGGCATCAGAGCATGTCCGAAGCACTCGCCGACCGGCGTCTCGGGGTACGGCCGGCGAGGACGCGAGCAGTCGCTTTCTCCTCTGGAACAATCGAGGTGGCAATTGACGAGGACGCATTGACAGCGATTCGAGATTCCAGGGCTCTGGTCGTGGTTGTCATTGGAGCGAGGAACAAATGAAAGCAAGAGGCCTCGCAGGGAATGGCTCCGGATCAACGCGTCCCTGGTTAGTCGTGGCGGCTATCATGCTTCTCGGAGCGCCTGCGCCTGCGCTGACGCTTGCTGACAAGGAGTACCAGGCGACTGGCCGTGCGCCTATCGTGGCTGGTGACGTCGATCAGGCGCGCAGCCGCGCTCTTGCCGATGCCCATCGCCAACTGGTCGAACAGGCGGTCAAGGATGCCGTCGGCGTCACCCCGAGTGGTCGGAAGGCGGATCTTCTGCGCAAACGTATCCTTCGCCAAGCTGGTCGCTATCTGGCAAAGTCGCAGGTCCTTTCCGAGAGCGCGCTCGATGGGGTGCTCGAGCTGCAGATCGCCGCGTCCTTGACCATTCCCATGCTCCTCGAAGACCTGCGCAGCATCGGATTGGTGCCGGCCGGCACTGCGGCCACGGCTCTGGCAACAAAGCCCGGGGTATCGTCCCAGGTCGGGCTCGTCATCGTTGCCGCGATCGCCGTCGACAAGACCGCTGCCACTGCTTCTCCTGGTTCTATCGCCAATCCAGAGCCCGCTACCGGCCTCGAGGTGGCCAGAGCCACGGCTGAATCCCTGCGCACAATGCTTCGACCAGCAGGCTTTCTGCTCCTGGATCCAATCGATTCGAACGACGAAAGCAGGCTCCCAGGCATCGACGACGAATCCTTCGATAGTGCGATCGTCGCCGCGGCGACGAGAGTGAAGGCGAAGGCAATTCCGTCGCAGACGAGTGCCGGGGCCCGGGCGATCGTTGCCGTCGCGGTGTCCATCCGCGAGCGCAGGATTCGCGGCTCGGCGATGGCTGGAGTCGAAGGAACAGCGATGGTACGACTTCTCGACGCGGCCGGACGAAGCAGCCCGGGCTCGCTTGCCAATCTCTTCGTGCACGCTGCCGGATTCGGGGAAAGCCTCGACCAGGCAGTTGCCTCGCTGGTCGTCGATACCGCGAGCAAGATCACTCTAGCGCTCACGCCGCTGTTGTACCGCTATTGGCCGCTGCCGGCCGAATTGCCGGAGGGCGTCGTCGTGGAGATTGCAGGTGCTTCTTCGTGGGCTCAAGTGGCCACGATCTCCCAGACGCTTGCTATGGTCCCTGGCGTGCGGTCGACGACCATCTCTGGTCTCTCCCGGACGGGGTTTGCCTTGCTGGTTGCTGGACACACCACTGCCGCTGCTGTAGCCGGAGCCGTGCGTACTGCGCTCGGTGCTGGTGCGGCAGCGGTTGTCCGCATCGATTCGCCACGGAGCGTTGCGGTGGAGTACAGTCACCAAGAAGAGAACGCCCGATTTTCGGAGGACAATGCCCAATAGAGCTGGTCCGGCTGTCAAGTGGCCGTGCGTCTTGATTGCGAGCGCGGTGTTGGTGCTCGGCGGCTGCGCGTCGCAACCCGGATCTCGGTCGCAGTCGTCTGCCGTCAAAGCTCCCTCCGCGGTTTTGGTGCTTGGCTGCGACCATAACGATGCCGTAGTCTGGATCGATGGCAGACTCGTCGGGGAAGCTGTCGAGCTGCAGCAAGGGATCCGGCTCGACGCTGGCACTCATCGCATCGAGCTCCGGCACGAAGAGCATCTCACTCGGTACTTGCAGGTCGATCTCCGGCCTGGCGAAAGGCTCGTCGTTGACACCAAGCTGGCAGAGTCTTTGGATTAGGTGCTCTAACCGGGGTCGCGTTGATTCGGCGCCATTCTTTGCGAGGCCCGTGCTTCTGTCCAGTCTCCAGGGGAGCCCCCGATCCGGCGCTAGCGCGCCTCAAGACCACCCCTCCGCCCCTCCTCTCCGAGGAGGGGAACCGCGGCGCGTCATCTCCCGGGCGACCACCAAACTGGTGCAGCGCCGCGACTCGCTCCGCGCGGCGAAGCCGCGCGGCGCTCGTGGTCACTATCGCCGGTCTAGGGCTCTCGAGGCGTGTGGTGGTAGTCGTTGCCGCAACCGGCATCGCCTGGTCTCTCGGTGGGTGTGACACTGGCTCGTCAGGCAGCGAGACTGGCAATGTCCGGGCTGACGCAGGAGCGCGCGTTCCCGTTGGCAG
>JAZDLZ010000328.1:0-4198 GCA_043801535.1 Pseudomonadota bacterium | reverse complement strand
GAACAGAGACCTGCCTTCGAGGTTGACATTGGTGCTGTTATCTCAGCCGCGGTCCGCACTGGCGTGGCCCTTGAGTTGAATGCCTACCCCGACCGACTCGATCTCTGTGACGAGCATTGTCGGATGGCAGCCGAAGCCGGGGCCTGGATCGCGATTGGCACCGATTCGCACGCCACCACTCATCTGCAGATGATGCACTACGGGGTTTCGGTTGCGCGGCGCGGCTGGCTCGAAGCACGGCACGTGTTGAACACCTATCCGGCATCCATTGTCATCCAGAGAGCGTCGCAACGTCGGCGCCATCATTCCTAACGGTTTGGCGGGGAAGTTTTTTGGCGCGCAAGCACCGGATAAGGGAAAAGCTCTTGCGGAAAGAAGAGCGGACCCGTATTATGCCCGACCGCAACGTCATTACATGTCGGATGCCGCTGCCGTGGATCGGCTAGAACAGCTTACGAAGCTTGTGCATGCAAGCCCCAACGAACCGTTTCCTCGCTACGCCCTGGCAATGGAATACAGGGAGCGAGGTGATCTCGAGAGGGCGAGCGAGATTTTTGCCGGGCTCGTGGCTACCTTTCCTGAGTACACTCCGACGTATCTTCAGGCGGGACGATTGCTCGCGAAGCAAGGTCGCAAGCAGGAAGCGAGGGCGTTGCTTCGTGAAGGTATCAAAAGGATGGGGACGAAGCAGGAGCTTCACGCGAGGAACCAGCTCCAGAAGGAGCTTCAAAGCTTGGGGGACAGCGAATAGGTAGGTAGGTAGGAACGCCTGCTTGGAATCGGAAGCCTAGAGCGCCAGCCAAGGCGCTAATTGGTCAAACGGAGGAACGAACGATGATGAAGAAGTTGATTGCTCTGATTGGTGCAGCACTGTTGGCTGGGGCGCTCGCGGTAGCATGTGGCGGCTCGGCGAAGAAGGATCAAACTACACCAGAGCCCGCTGCTGCTGGTGGTGACACCTACGGTGCCCCGGCTGGTGACGAGGGTGGCGCTGAGGCAGGAACGACAGAGACGGGCACCGAGGGCGAGGCCGAGGGCGGCGAGTAGCAGGCAGCGAACAACCAACCAATCCACCCACCCACCCACCGCACGAACGCACCGCACGAACAACAGTAGTACGTGGTTTCCGCGTGGCACGGGGCTGAGCCGTCGACGAGCCCCGGACTCGTTGCCGTCGACGTCTGACGATCCGGCACAAGTCTGGCACCCCTGCCGTCCGGGTCGGGATTCTCGACTTTCTTGGCGAGAGAAAGTCAATTGGCCGCGTTTCGTTCCAACAGCTCTAGCCGACGCCGCAATTCCTGGTCGGCATCCTCGAGCTCACCGAGTTTCTTTTTGATCTCGTTGGCGGAGCTCTGCCGTGCCTGCGAGCTTCGGATGTTTTTCGCCGCGTTTTCGGCAAAGGCGCGGAGTCGCTCGTGGGCAGCGTTTCTTGCCCAGGCATCGAGCTCGTCCAGCATTCCTGGATCGGTGGCATGGGCGAGGGCCAACAGCACTCCGCGCTGGAGCACAAAGTCGTCCTCGGCGAGCATCGCCAACGCTGTCTCGCGTACCGTTCTGCTCGGTTCGGGCTTGAGCTTTTCGAGCTTGATGGCTGTCTCGATTGCTGCTGCTCGTGTCCGACTGTCTCGGTGGGCTGCGGCAGCAGCGAGAACTACCTCGCCGAGGCTCGGATCCATCAGCCAGCCGATCCCGGTGAGAGCGCCCTGGCGGACTCGATCCTGCCATGAATCGGTCTCCAGCGCCTTGGCCAGGGTATCTCGGGAAAATGGGGCCCGGATTCGTCCCAGAGATGCCGCTGCAGCGCCCCTGACGACGGGGCTAGGATCTACCTCCAGCGCCCGGCGCAGCGACACGGCAGCTCGAGGCTCGACTGCATAGGGGAAACGCCCGAGTGCTTCTGCTGCTGTTTCGCGAGCTCGAGGATCGCGTTCGTTCTCGAGGAGGCATTGCGCCAGAGCATCGTGCGCTGCTGGGGTCGGATGCTGTCCGAGGGCACGTCCGCACGCCTGGCGTACTCCGTAGAAAGGCGCGCTCTTTAGGCATTTGCCCAGGGCTGCTACCACCAGTGGTGATTGGCGGACGGTAGCCAGCTCGGCGGCAGCCTCGATTCTGGCAATGGCTCGGGGATGCGATAGCAGGCTGATGGTTTCTTCGGGGCTGTTCGACGACTTGATCGTCGCCAGGATCGTGCGTTCGGGATCCAGCAGAACTACCGAAGGCCGGGTCCGTACCGGGAAATAGAAGGTCTGCTTGCCAGAATCAACGAGAGCGCGGAAACGCTGCGGTTTCCCTCGGCAGCCCGGCTCCGTCCAGACTTCGATCGTGAGTGGGAGCCGGTAGTCCGCGCTGCCTTCGCCTTGTTGGAGTTGCTGGACGTCGACGCGGACGTTCCTCGACGAGCCGTCGAATTCCCAGGAAACGCTCAGCTCCGGATGGCCTGGTCGGAAAACCCATTGGTCGAAAAACCAATCCAATTCCTCGCCAGTTGCGTCGCTCATGGCGCGGGCGAAATCGTGAGTATCGACCAGTCCGTTGGCATGACGGTGCAGGTACGTCTTGACGCCCGTCCAGAATCTCTCTGGGCCGAGGTAGTCCTCGAGCATGAACAGAATCATGGCTCCCTTGGCATAAGAGTGACCATCGGCCATGGCCAGGGGAAACCTGAAGACTGGCGTCACCAACGGGCGGCGATAGCGAGCCTTTGCCTCCGAGAAATACCACTCTCGAAGCCGCAGCTTGGTCACGGCGAGCCCGTCGGCGCCGCGGGCGTGTCCTTCCCAGAGAGCTTGGAGGAAAGTGGCAAATCCCTCATTGAGCCAAAGGTTCGCCCAGTCTCGGGTGGTCACGAGATTGCCGAACCATTGGTGGGCCAGCTCGTGGGCCACCAAGAATTCGGAGTCGATCCCGTCCTTTACTTCTTCGTCGACGAGAGCCCGATCGTCGATGGTACTGGCCGAGACGTTCTCCATCCCCAGGAAAGTGAATCCGTCGACGGCGGTCTGGGCATACTTTTCGAACGGATAGGGCATCCCGAGAAGATCGCCAAAAAAGCGGATCATCTCCGGAGTTCGTCCAAACGTGAGCGGCACTGTGCTCTCTCGGCCTGGTGGTACGTAGTACGCAACCGGCACGGTTCCAGCACGGTCCTCCAGCTTTACGAAATGGCCGGCGACAAAGCTGATCAAGTAGGTTGCGTGCGGCACTTCTTCTCGCCAATGCCAGGTTCGCGTGCTCGCGGCAGAGCTCGGGGAGATCTCGACAAGCCTGCCGTTCGAGATTGTTGTCATTTCGGCTGGCACAGTGATGAGCATCTCCGACGTCGTTCGGTCATTCGGGTAGTCCCATATCGGCACCCAAGCCGAATTGTCCTCGGCCTCTCCTTGTGTCCACGCCTGGAGTAGCCGATTCCCGTTGCTGCCGCCGCCGCCACCACCACCGCCGCCACCACTGGCTCTGCTACTGGCACCGTTGGTGTTGCTCGAGGGGGCCGAGTCGATGGCCGACTTGGATACCCTGCTAGTGGCCTTGCTGCCGGTCCTGTTGGTGCCAGCGTTGCCGTCGAGCACCCGAAAGAAGAGCCCGGTCCTTGGAGAGCAGGCGTACTTGACGACCACGACGAGTCGCTCTGCACTAGCAGCGGTTCGTGGCAAGCTCAGGCTGAGTCCCGAACCAGTCTGCACGAACGAGAGTTTGGTGCCGTCGGCGAGATAGGCTCCGCGAACGGTAATGGCCCTGGCGTGAAGAGGAATCTCGGTCGTGTTCTTCTGCAGCGGGCGTACGGTGAGCTGCACTTCGCCCTCGATGCTCTTGGCGGAGAAATCGAGTGTGACGTGGATTCTCACGTGCTCCAGGTCGTAGCTCCGGGAGGGAGGCCTATTCGGTCTTTCTTGGTTACCGCCAAAACGACCGTCACCGACGAGACGGTAGTCTGGGTTCTTGCTGGGCTGGCCGTCGGACACGGCCGAAGTCGACAGGACCACCAGCAGGGAAATCGCGACGACGGGAGAGCGCATTGCCACCATCATAGCCGAACTGAACGACACCGAGGCGAGCGTCCCGGGTGTGATCGTTGCTCGTTGGTCCCCCGTCGATGGCGGCGAAACCAGAGCGTCAGCGATACCCGACGTGGACGTGTCTCGGTCGGATGGACATGACAAGGCACCCGAGGGAGCGCAGGCCGTTCTCGGTCTTTGGT
>JAZDLZ010000246.1:0-2696 GCA_043801535.1 Pseudomonadota bacterium | reverse complement strand
TTGTGGCGTTGTGGTATCTCGGGAACAACGCGAGGAGAGTGCTGCGTCGCGACGCGCTAGGCACTCTGTTGGCGGGCCGCTCAAGCGCCGAGGCCCAACGCGTTCGCCGAGTGGTGAGACTCGAACGCCTGCGATTGGCATGCCTCGGAGTGATGGTCGCATCGCTGGCTGCATTTGTGATGGTGGCTGGCGCTGGAAATCCGCTCTGGATTGCGGAGCTCCTAGTCGGGTTCGCCGTTCTCGCCGTGGGGTTGGGTGCCGTGGCCAGTTTGATGATCGGGTTCCTCGGCGGACTGCCCCCGGAAGCCGGCGACGCCTCGTAGGAACGCGCTCCCCCGCCGGTGCGGACGGACGCCTAACCAGCGCATGAAGCTGCCACTGCGCGCGGGCTGTTGGCTCGCTGGGAAGGGCGCTATCCGGTGGGTGTGGTTGGACAATCCTCTTTCGCGCAGTGCAGCTTATGCGCAAGTCCGTTAGGCAGATGCGTACTCACGTCGAGAAGCCAAAGACAGAAGCTGGTGGGCGTGACCGCCGCTCGGCCGCGCGGCTCGAGGTCCGTGGCGCGGATCACGGTGCGCAGGTGCCGCGCGGCGGTCGCGACTCCAGCTGTGTACCGGACCGCCCAGGTCGACGGCGGCTGTGGGAGTGCTTTCCGGAAGCCACGCTGCCCGGCGGGGGCTGCTTCCTCCGCTGACGTGCGTCGCCTCTGCCTAACAAGCGCATGCAATTGACAGAGCGCGCACTGCCGGCCGTGCGCTTGGCGGATTCCGGGGCCAGTCGTACTTTGGCGGCGAAGTCGCTACCCAGGAGTGCGCCTGGTGGCAGTCGGTTGGCGCGCTCTGCAATTGATGCGCGAATCCGTTATGCGGCGACGAGCACCCTAACGCGTTGGCCCAATGCTCGATGATCGAACGGCCCTCATTCGGTACGTGGCGCATCTCGAGGAGTCGCCGCGCCGGGGGGGCGTTATTGCCCGACTGCGCCGCGCCTGGGACATCCATCAGGCCCGTGAGATGCTCGACTGGGAAGATTCTCGCCAAGAGGGACCCGTCTTCTTCACAGAGATCCGAAACACGTTCGGACTCGGTTGGCTGCTCATGTGGGGCGGCACGGCGGTGTCGGCTCTGTTCTTCTCGCACCATCCCTTGACGCTGGCCCGCGTGGGGTTCTTTCTCGCTCTTTCTGCGCCGCTGTGTGGCGTTGGCATCTGGTATCTGAGCGCCCTGCCAAAGCGTTGGTTCCGTGGCATCGAGCGACGCTACACGGCGTATCTGGAACGGGCGCGAGCCCTGCCCGCCCAGGCGGGCGACCCTGACCCGCAGGCTGCCGCATAACAAGCGCATGAAGCTGACACTGCGCGCGGGCATTCTGTTTGACTGGAAGAGCGTTACCCGGAGGGTGTGGTCGGACAGTTCACGTTCGCGCAGTGCAGCTTATGCGCGAGTCCGTTAGGCCGACGAGGGAAGATGCGGAGCCTGTTTGCCATTGCGCTGGTTTGCATTGGCTGTAGCGAGCCGGCAGGGCTGTCACCTGACCTGGGCGAACGTCTGTCGGCCTGGATCCCCGATGCCTCAGCGGTGCTCGCGTACGAGGATATCACGGGCTCCGGCTACACTGGACACCACGTCGCACGGGATACGGCGACTTTCAACGCCATCTGGCAGCAGGCCTTCGGCTGGATGAACGAAGCGCCCCCCGCCATCGACTTCAACACGCACATGGCGATTCTGGTCGTTGGGTTCGGGGGCGCAGGTGCTCGCATCCGTCTCGACAGCGTCGTCACGTACGTAGCTGGCATGCGGGGTTTCGTGAGCTTCTGCGACTCGGGCAGTCCATTAGCAGTCGAGGGGCATCCGGGCCAGCTGGTGCAGGCCCCTCGCAACGACGGGATGTACTTCCACACGCGCACTGAGGAGTGGTGCAGGTGACGGCGAACACGTCGGCCTAACCAGCGCATGCAATTGCCAGAGCGCGCACTTCCGACGGCGCGCTTGGTGGATTGCGGACTCGGTCCTACCTTAGCGGCGAGAACGCAGTTCAGGAGTGCGCCTGGTGGGGCGGGGTGGGCGCGCTCTGCAATTGATGCGCGAATCCGTTGGGCAGCCATAAGATCCTCGTTCTTCGGAGCGCTCCTATCTAGGAGCCGGTCGTTCGGCGATGTAGCGCACGCGGCCGTGAGGCGGAGACCAGTCAGCGGAGGATTCGGAGAATGAAGAAGAGAACCGGAGACCTGTGGTGGGTGACCCCGCCTGGTGCCGTCGGGCCGTTGGTAATAGCGGTGCTTCTAGTAGTGGTGGCAATCGTCGCCTCCTTTGCCATGAGCGGCAGGTACCTGGAGGCCGTACTGGCCATTGCCGCTGGAGTCTTCCTCCTCTGCCTAGCCATCCTTGATGTACTTGGCGAGGTCCTCGGTAGCGTCAGGGACTTGAACGCTGTTCTCGGGGGGCTGAAGAAGGAAGATACCGGGCGGCCTGCCTGAGTACCTCCTCGAGGGCGTGGCTTCTCTGATTCGAGATTCGGGGGCAAGACCTCCAGCAAGAAGCGCGCAGTCGCAATGACCGAGGAGTGAGGCTGCCCAACAAGCGTTTGCAGCTGCCGGCGGGTCCCGCCGGAACGACGTCGGCGCGCGCCGCCGTTCGGGGTAGGTGCAACAGCGGTTTGACAGGACGTGCTTCGTTGCGACCGCCATTCGGGGG
>JAZDLZ010000231.1:0-5934 GCA_043801535.1 Pseudomonadota bacterium | reverse complement strand
TGCCAGGCGCATCGTCGGGCCCGACAAGGACCGGCTCCTTGTCGTGAATGAGCGCGGGTTGGCCGGCCGCGTCGTCGAATCGCGCCTCGACCCAGGCAGGGAACGAATGGGGATCGAGAACGACAATGCGGCAGCGGATGCAAAGCATGCTTGCCGACGGTACCATGCGCTCGCAGTCCTCGACGCGAAACGCACCGCCGAGAAGAGTCGAAAGCGGCGGTTCGCCGACGGAATCAGGGTTTGGGCAGGTAGGGTATGGGGGAATTACTCGAACAGATCCGGACATTTCCGGACGTGGGAAGGGGTTTGGCGAACAGGGAAAGCGGGGGTCGAATTGCCGGATTCCTCAACAATGGCGGGTAGTTGCAATATCGAACAGGCCGTCGGCGTGCTGGGCGGACGGGTGGGCCCGGGTTGGCAGGGGGGAGGGTCAAACTTTCGTGCCCGACGGTGCCCCTGCATGGGTGCCTGGCAGCCATTTCGATTGCGAAGGCGGACCGAATCCGAGCAAGACCCTCCAGAAAACGAGCATCGAGCCGGCGGCGCGCCGCAAGTACCTGATGCCGCGTGAGCGAAGGGCGCCCCGGTGAATGAGCACGGCCTGGAAAGCCGAACAAGTGACTCGGAAAACGAACGGAGGAAGCATGACCCAACGGACAGTCGAAGAGAAGAACGTAGCCAGCGATGGGGACGACAACACGACCGAGGCCCCGGGCAGGATGTCGGCCGAGAGCACGGATAGTGACGAGCCCGGGAGCGTGGACGGTGACGAGGCTACCGGATTCGAGACCGCCGGATCCGAGGCCGCTGTCACCACCGGATTCGAGGCCGCCGAACCCGCGGGTTCCCGCCGCCCCGGGCGACCGCGGAAGAACGTCGAGCCGGCCTTTCCGGTCGACGAGGTTGACCGCTTGCTCGTGCATGGCGAGGCCGGGCCGGACGGGCTGCTCTACTACCCGACCTACCGTGACCTCGGCAAGCGCTATGGTGTCGCGCACAGCGTCATCGCCGACTACTCCAAGGCGCACAATTGCCTCAATAGGCGGCACAAGGCAGAGGAGCAGGTTCGACTGCTGGCCGACCGCAAGCTGATCGAGCTGCGTGCCGAGAAGCTGGCTGTTGAGCAGGTAGACCTGCTGCGGATGATCGACCGGTTCCTGATCGCCTTCGAGGAGGCACTACGCGAGGGACGAGTGCGCTGCGACAATCCGTCGGACTTCAACCTCATGTGCCGCCTGCGGGCATTCGTGCTGGGCGATCCTGATTCGCGGCACGAGGTTGTCCGGGGGATTTCCGTGGAGGAGCTGCGGGAGCGGTACAACCGGGCGATGGAGATGCAGGCGGAGATCGACGCGAACCCGGCGCTGGCAGGTATTCAGAAACCGGAGACGAAGCACTAGGCGATGCGCTCGGACGAGGCCAGCTGGTACGAGGAATACGAGGCAAGGATGATTGCTGGAAGCGGCGGCGATCAAGGCGGTGATGGTGGCGATAACGGTGATGGTGATGGCGATGGCGGCGGCGACTCAGCAGCGGATGTGCTGGACAGCCCGTACCAGCTCGGCCTCGTCCGGGTGGTTGTACCGCATCGTGGAGAGGATCGACTTATGGCGCGCAAACATCTGGGCAAGGCCGATGTCCTTGGTATCCCTGAAGATATTGGTCACCGAGGCGTGCCTCACGGCGTGAAAGTTGAAGTGCCGAGTGAAGCCAGCTCGCTCTTGCCACTGGGCGAACAGGTGGCGGACCTGCCGGGTAGAGAGACGGGCTGCCTTCTTGCGACTGACGAAGAGCGGCGCGTCGGGGGCAACGCTCTGCTGGTGGCTCGTCTTCCAGCCGATGAACTTGGCCAGCTTGATGCGGATGGTCTCGGAAAGGGGAACGTCCTGGGGCGCGGGCGTCGAAGTCGAGCGTTTGAAGACGCGCAGCACCAGTCGCCGGCGAATGCGGCCTTCGTGGTCGGCGATGTCGCCAATGTTGAGGGCGACAAGCTCGTGCTCGCGCAAACCAGTGGCAAGTGCCAAGGAGAACAGCAGATGGTCACGAAAAGCACCACGTCGCTGGCCAGTGGCGTTGAGCAAGGCGGCCTGCTCCTCGTCGTTGAGGGTTCTGGGGGGCAGAGGGATGGAACCAATGAATGCGCTCATGCCACGCATGAGGGCTCTCACCGAGAGCAAAGGCAAGCTCAATGCGCTTCTCCACCGCGCGCTGGACGTCATGTCGACCGGGCGAACACCGAGTGCCCGGGCGATTCGACGGCGATGCTAGCGATACCAGCAATGCCGGCGAAATCGGGACGAACGGCGTCTTCAGAGGGCACCGTGGGCTCGACGACTCTGCCAGGAGCTCCGGGCCCGCTACTGGTCGTTCGCCGCACGGCACTGGAGATGGACGACTGGCTGCGAACCGAGGCTGGCTTCATCAGCACGCTATGCCGTTACAACGACGAGCCGATCCAGCTCGAGCGCTTTCAGGTCGCCTTCCTGAACGACCGGTCGCGGTTCCGTCTCGTCACCAAGGCGCGCCAGGTCGGCCTGTCGTTCGTGATGGCGCTCGAGGCCTTGGCTCGCTGCCACCTCTACGACAACCACTGCACCGTGTTCGTCAGCTACGCACAAGACGAAGCAAAAGATAAGGTTCTGCTCGCTCGCCAGGTATTCGAAGACCTGCCGGCGGAGTACCAGAAGAAGCTGATCATCGACTCGAAGACAGAGCTCGCCTTCGAGTCGCGCGGACCCAAGCGGCGGATGTCGCGCATCCTGTCGGTCCCATCGAAGGCGCCGCGCGGCAAACACGGCGACGTCGTGCTGGACGAGCTCGCGCACCTCGTGAACGACCGTGAGGTGTACACCGGCTCGACGGCGCTCATTCTGCGATCGCACGGCCAGCTCACGGGGTGCAGCACGCCACTCGGGAGACGCGGCATATTTTGGGAAGTGGCCACCCAGGAAATCCGCAAGTATCCGCACTTCAGCAGGCAGACGGTTCCGTGGTGGCTGTGCCGGACGTTCTGCCGCGATCCACAGGCAGCGGCAGCGGCGGTCGCCGAAGGCAACATGGCCACCGAAGCCCTGGTTGCCACCTGCGGTATGCCAGCCATCGTCGAACAATTCGACTCGCTGGGCCTCGACGACTTCGAGCAGGAATTCGCGTGCAGATTCTGCGACGAGAGCTATTCGTGGTTCCCGTACGAAATCATCCTGCCCTGCACCGACGCAGAGCTGGCGCTGTACGACGACTTCGGCGACCTGCCATTCCCCAAAGGACGGCTGGTGGCGGGCTTCGACGTGGGTCGCACGCGCGACCGGTCTGAGCTGGCTTTGTTCGAGGAGACTGATGAACGCTTCACCTGCCGGATGCTGCGCAGGTACGAGCAAACCCCTTTCGCCGAGCAGGAGGCGGATCTGCGACGGATGCTGAACACCTTGCCGATTGCTCGGCTATCGATCGACAAGAGCGGCATCGGCATGAACCTCGCCGAGAACCTGGCCCGCGATTTCCCGCAAGTGGTGGGCGAGGTGTTCACCAACGAATCCAAAGAGCGTTGGGCAACGGACATGAAGATCCTGCTCCAGCGTCGTGACCTCACCCTGCCTCGGGACCGCGACCTGGTCGGGCAGATTCACTCGATCAAGCGGCGGGTACTGCCGTCCGGGAAGGTGAGCTTCGACGGCGAGCGGACGGGCAGGAGTGGGCACGCCGACCGCTTCTGGGCCATCGCCATCGCCTGCCAGAAGGAACGCGCACCGGCGAGGTCGAGGGGGGCGATAATCACGGCGAGGATAGTCGGATGAGGATGAGCACGGTGATCAAGTGCCGCCCGGGAATCCAGATAGCCAACGCCAACAGGAAGCACTGGCCGGCGGTACGTTTTGCGAGCGTTGACTATTCGCGGTTGCTACAACGCCTGCCGTGGCAACGCTCGGTACTCACGGCGAGGATAGTCGGGTAGCGGGTGGTCGTCCAAAAGGCACAAGGAGGAGCAACGAGCATGCAGCGCACCGTTCAACTCTTCGTGATTCCAGCAGACCGGATTCCAGGTGGACCACCGCTACCAGTCCGCGAGATGCCAATCGAGGCGTCGAGTATGGATGGGCTTCGGGAGGCAGCCATGGCACGGCTGACCGCCGAGGGGTTCCGGGTGCGGTCGCTGTCATTCGGATCGCAAGGGCTGGTTGCCTACGTGGAGGAGCGGCGATGACCTCGACAGAGTACACGCGGACGGCGGCATCGGCACTGGCACCAGCAGCGACGCTGGCACCGACAATACCATCCGGGTCCTCGACCACCGACGAGAACGCGATTCGGGTGGCGGACGAGCGGCTCCAGACCATCATCAAGGCTATCGTGGTCGGCGCGCGAGTGCAGGACACGGCGAGCATGTCGGCCGGCGATGACCAGGCCACGGCATTTGCGGCTGCTGGCGCGTTGGTTCCTCCCTATGATCCCGAGGCGCTCTGCCTGGTTCTTGAGCACTCGAATTCACTGCGGCAGAACGTCGATGCCTACGCCACCAACATCGATGGGTTCGGGCACCGGCTGGAGCCGGCGATCGACTTCGAAGCCGAGGATGCCTCCCGGCGTGTCGCCGACTGCATAGCCCTGGAGCGGCTGGCAGCCCAGGACCGCGGCGAGCTCGCCGCCGATGCCCCAGCCGAGCCGACCGCCGAGGAGATTGCCGTGCGCAAGCACGAGCTTGAAATCCTCGCCCGGGCCGAGAAGGCGCGGCTGGAGTCGTTCTTCGACTTCTGCTGCTTCGACCACTCGTTTGTCGACCTGCGGCGGCGCACCCGGCAGGACCTCGAGGTCACCGGCAACGCCTACTGGGAAGTCTTGCGCAACAACCGCGGCGAGGTGGCACGTCTTGTCCATGTGCCGTCGCAGTCGGTGCGCCTGCTGCCGCTCGACCCCCAGCCAGTCGAAGTCGAGGAGAGGGTACGGATTTCGCCGGTTTCCTACGAAATGGTGACTGCCAGGCGGCGCCTCCGCCGGTTCGTCCAGATCCAGGGGACCGAACGGGTCTACTTCAAGACCTTCGGCGATCCGCGAGTAGTATCCAAGCGTAGCGGAGGGGTGTTCGGCGACGTCGCTGCCCTGCTGCGGGCCCGGCCCGACGATGCGCCGGCCACGGAGATCATGCACTTTGCCATCCACTCGCCGCGCTCGCCGTACGGCGTACCTCGATGGGTGGGCACGCTTCTGTCAGTACTCGGCTCCCGGCAGATGGAGGAAGTGAACTACTTCTATTTCGAGAACAAGAGCGTACCTCCGCTGGCGGTGCTCGTATCGGGAGGCACGCTGGCCGAGTCCGCGGTTCCGCGCATCGAGCGATTCATCGAGGAGAACATCAAAGGCAAGCAGAACTTCCACCGCATGCTCATCCTCGAGGCCGACGGCGCTGGCGGAGGGAGCAGCGAGACGCGGGCCAAGATCGAGCTCAAGCCGCTCACCGATGCCCAGCAGCACGACGCGCTCTTCCAGGAGTACGACCGGCGCAACATCGACAAGGTCGGGAGCGCCTTCCGGTTGCCGCAACTGCTGCGTGGCGACTCGCACGACTACAATCGGTCGGTCGCCGACGCGCAGCTACTCTTCGCCGAAGATCAGGTATTCCAGCCCGAGCGGGACGAGTTCGACTACCTGATCAACCGCAAGCTACTGGCCGACATGGGCATCCGGTTCTGGCGCTTCCGCTCGCAGACCCCGGTGACCAGAGATCCTGAGCGGCTCACGAACATGGTGGAGAAGTTGGTACGCGTTGGCGTGCTCACTCCCGAGGAAGGACGGCTGCTGGCCAGCGACATCTTCAATGAGTGGGTGCGCTCTTTTTGATGGCTGGGGTGCGATTCCCTTTCAAGGACTGCGATGGCCTGCCAATTTGGCCATCAAGAATCTTGCTCCATCGACTCGGCCTTCTCTCGCATCCAATCGATC
>JAZDLZ010000213.1:0-7559 GCA_043801535.1 Pseudomonadota bacterium | reverse complement strand
GGGGGGCTGTTCCAGTTCCTGGTTCCTTGTCCCTAGTTCCTTGTTCCCTTCGTCGTCGTCGGAATTGAACAAGGAACTAGGAACAAGGGACAGGGGACCGAGAACGGCTAGCCCGTTGACCGATCGGGACACACCCAGAATAATGCGGACGCTTGTGGGGGTCGAGCGGCGCGTCTCCACGAGACGCCGGCGAAACGCGCGACGTTGCGCGCTTCGTGGAGCGGCTATATGCCTTGCTGGGCGTTCTGCAGAGCTTCTTCGAAGGCGCAAACGACTTCGTCGTCGATATCTACGAGATAGACGGTGGCGGGCTTGGGCTGTCGATGGGCTTTCAGCTCATCGACCATGGCTCGAGCAGCTTCCTGGGAATCGACTCCACCGGTGCCGGTGCCGAGCCCAGGAATGGCTATTACATCGAAGGCGTGGGCTGCGGCGGCGATGAGGGCAGCCCGAATGGCACGGCGGACATTCTCGACGGCAGTCTTGTGGCCGGGCTCCTCCATGGTGGGAGCGTGAATGACCGCCTTCGTGTGCAGCTTCCCGCTGGCGGTTACAACTGCTGCGCCAATGGCAATTGGCGCTACGGCCATTACCTCTTTCTGAATGCTCTCGCCTCCGCGGCGTTTGATCGCACCAGCGACTCCCCCTGCCATGATGCCGAGGGAATTGGCTGGGTTCACGATTGCGTCCACCGGCATCTGCGAGATATCGGCTTTGGCTACGTGGACTTGCATTCGCTCCTACTCTGTGGGCAAACCTAGCATCCACTCGCTTGCTGGTCAAGGACTCGGATGTTAATGTTGGGTACCAATTGTATTGGTCCACAAGACGGCTGGACGGGAGCAAGACAAAGTAGTAGTCGTGTCGGCTTGACAACGGATGATGAGCGCAGGTCTTCTCGGAGCCGCCACCCTACTGGTGGCACTGCTGGCGGTGCTGGTGTATGCCGCCTACTTGTCGGGACACTGGTATTTCGTCGACCGAGTCCCCGACGAGATCCATTTTGCCGCTACTGGCGACGGATGGCGGATCGCCATCATGCGCTATCGACCCAGTACGCCGAATGGGTCAGACCCAGTGCTACTGTGCCATGGGCTTGCCGCCAACCACTTGAATCTAGACCTTTCCGATAGGGTCTCCCTTGCCAGATTCCTGGCTCGCGCTGGCTACGACGTCTGGTCGATTGAGCTGCGCGGACGGGGATTGTCCACTCGTCCGAGGCCGTTCTCACGCTACCGCTACGATTGGTCGTTCGACGAGTATGTCGAGCAGGACTTTCCGGCGGCTCTGGCCGAAGTCCGCCGGGCTACTGGACGTCAGAAGCTCCATCTGGTTGGGTATTCGCTTGGCGGGATGGTGGCGTACGCGGTCTTGGCCGATCCTTCCTGGGGTACCAGCGTCCGGTCTGCGGTGGTAATCGCTGCTCCGGCAACTTTTCGTTTCCAGAGTAGATACCTATTTTCTTGGCCGTTGCGTAGCTTTCGTTGGCTTCGCCACCGGTTTCTTGCTCGGCTGTTTGCCCCGCTTGCAGGAAACAAATTCTTGCCCTCGGTGCGGCTTCTCTACGAACGGGACAACGTGCCTGGTTCGGTAATCCGGCGTTTCATGACCAACGCTACTGCGAGCTTCAGCAGGAACGAGCTATTGCAAATGAGCGATTGGATTGCCCAGGATTCTTTTCGGTCGATAGATCATCGCCGAGACTACCGCAGCGAGATGAAAGCCATTGCCGTTCCGATTCTATTCGTTGCTGGCAATCGCGACCGGCTGGCGCCCTTGCCGAGTGTGAAGGACGCCTATTCACTGGTTGGCTCCGGTGAAAAGCTGCTGGTGGTGGCTTCGAGAGCCGAAGGGATGTCGGCCAACTACGGACATCTCGACTTGGTGCTCGGCAACAAGGCAGCGGAGGAGATTTTTCCGCTGGTGAGTAGCTGGCTCGATCGCCATTCCCGTACCCTCGAGCAGGATTGACCCATCGAGAGCCAGGTCGCCAGCCAATTGGTCGTAACTTCCCGAGAATGAGCTCTAGTTGGTAACCACTTGGTTGAGCTCTTTTTCCACCCGCTGTTCGGTCCAATTGCACGCAGCGGATAGCTCCTTCACGATCAGGTTCTTCGCAGTGTCGAGCATTCGACGTTCGCCGTAGCTCAGGGATTTCGTGCCCTTAAGACGGGAGAGATCGCGAAACACCTCCGCCACTTCGTAAAGTGAGCCCGTCTTGATCTTCTCCATGAAGCTGCGGTAGCGTCGGTTCCAGGTCTGCCGGTCGTTGTGGATTTGCTTTTCTCGAAGAATATCGAAGACTTCTTCTACTTCGTGGTTCGAAGCAACTTGTCGCAGTCCGACCTGACGGGCCTTTTCGGTTGGGACGAGAATCCTCATGTCGTTTTCGAGCAGCCGCAGGAGATAGAAAGAGGTGAGCTTGGTCCCGATCTCCTTGGTCTCGATGCCGACGACCTCCGCCACACCGTGCGCAGGGTAGACTGCTTTTTCGCCAACCTTGAACTCTAGCATTGGGCCTCCTTGCCGGCAGAGCGTGGGCTTGTGCGAGCCGTGTTCGCTATCCGCGATGTCTTTCCTAGCATTGGGCCTCCTTGCCAGCACAGCGTGGCGCCTGGCAATTGCGGCTGCTCCAGCCAGCAAGATTCAAGCCATTTGTGCCGCCAATACGAATTATCCAATCAGTAGGCGAGGTTGCCCAGATTAGTGACGATTCTCACCTCTCCCCGTGCTGTGACATGCTGTCACAGCGCAAGCGGGCCCACATGTCGGTCGGCATCGAAAACCCCCTTTGAATGTGAAAAGTTGCAGCATAGGTGCATGTCAGACCGAACATTTCGCGAATCTGGGCTTCTTGCCACACTCGCTCGCGTTCGCGGCAGCAGCCGGCGATCCTTCGGCGATCGGCACTATTTCGGTCGGGGATGGCTCTGTGGTGTCAAGAGCTGGTCGAAGCCTTGAGCGCTTCGGCCTGGAAATGGGCGCGGAGTGCCTCGATCATCTCGTCGAGCTCCCCGTCCAGGAAAGAAGGTAGGTTGTGCCGCGTCAGGCCGATACGGTGGTCGGTTACTCGATCCTGTGGGTAGTTGTAGGTGCGAATCTTCTCGGAGCGATCGCCGCTCTTGACCTGGCTGCGACGGGTCTCACGTTCCGCTGCTTCCCGCTTCTCCCGCTCGAGATCGTAGAGTCTCGAACGAAGGATCTTCATCGCCTTGGACTTGTTCTTGTGCTGGGACTTTTCGTCCATGCACACGACCACCTGCCCGGTGGGAATGTGAGTTATTCTCACCGCAGAGTCAGTGGTATTGACCGATTGACCGCCTGGACCGCCAGCGCGCATGACGTCGATGCGCAGGTCCTTCTCGTCGATCTTGAGGTCGATTTCTTCGGCTTCGGGCAGCACTGCGACGGTTGCGGCCGAGGTGTGAATCCGGCCTTGTGCCTCGGTAACCGGAACTCGCTGCACTCGGTGGACCCCAGACTCGTACTTGAGGTGCGAGTAGACGTCCTTGCCTTCGATGAGGACTATGATTTCCTTTGTGCCGCCCGTCGAGCTCTCGGAGCGCGACAGGGTGTCGACCTTCCAGCGCTTTCGTTCGGCGAAGCGGAGGTACATCCTCACTAGCTCCGAGGCAAACAGACTTGCTTCCTCGCCTCCGGTGCCGGCGCGTATTTCGAGGAGAGTGTTCTTCTCATCGTTCGGATCCCTCGGCAGGAGCAGGATTGTGATCCGGTGCTCGACGGCCGGACGTTCTTTCTCAAGACGTTCGATCTCGTCGCGGGCCAGCTCGCGCAGCTCGGGATCGGCCTCGCGTTGCATGGTGCGGGCCTCGTCGAGCTCCGTCACCAACCTGCCCCGAATGCGGATCGCTTGGGTCAATTCGTCGATCGCGGCATTCTCGCGAGTGAGCTTCAAGAACTCGGCGCGGTTTTGAATGGTCTCGGGCTGCGCCAGCAAGTCGGCTAGTTCTTGGTAGCGCCGCTCGATGCTGGCCAGTTTTGCGAGGAATTTGGGATCGTCAAACATGTTCACGCAAGAGGCAGATCTGCCTCTGCCTCCGAAGAGATTACCTGGATGCCACCACCACCTCCTCCGTTGCCTCCTCCGTTGCCGTTGCCATCGCCGTTGCCATTGGAGGTGGAAGTGCGAGCTGAAGTGGAAGTGCGATCAGCCGAGTCGGGGCCATCCAAGCACACTCGTTCGCGCCAGAGTACCTTGCGAACCGAGAGTAGAGCTACTGCGATTTGGTCGTCGGTTGGCTCACGGGTGGTAATCCTTTGCAGCCACATTCCTGGGGCGGCCATCGTTCTGGCCAGGCAACTGCGCTCGTAGCATCGCCCCGAGAGTTTGATAACCTCGTAGGCGAGACCGGCGATGGGTAGCATGAGTGGGATCTTGACGAGGATCTTGACCAAATGATCGACGACCGTGTTTTCGGAGATGCGTCCGCGCAGGACAATCGCGAACAGGCACACCGAAATCAAGATTACGATGAAGAGAAACGACGTGCCACACCGAGGGTGAAAACGCGACTGGGCTCGCGCGTTGTCAACGGTTAGCCTCAGATCTTTTTCGTAGGTGGCAATCGCCTTGTGCTCGGCGCCATGGTACTGAAACACCCGCTGCATGTCGGGCAACAGCGAGATCGCCGCCATGTAGCCGACGACAATGATCGCCTTGATCGCACCGTCGAGAAGGTGAAAGTGGACACTCGCGGTGCCAAAGCCGAGAACACCGCCCAGTCCCCACGCTGCCAAGTGCGGTATTCCCACAAAGAGAACCAACCCGAGCAGCACCGCCAGGACTAGCATGCCGGTCTGCATGGCTGCAGTAGATGGTGCCTCGCTGTGCTCCCGTCTGGTCTTGCCGGGCCCTCCGCTGGTGCCCTCGACTGTCTTTCGAGAGCTTTTCGCGGTCGACGACTTGGTATCAGGCCCAGAGGCTTCGGCAAGCGCCTGTTGCTCGGCAGAAAACGAGAGCGCGCTCATCCCGTTCCACAGGGACTCGAGGAGAACGATGGCTCCGCGCAGGAATGGCAGGCGCAGAAACCGCAACTTGGCCCAGATCGGCTGCCAGGCATCCTCGCGAAGCACGATGTCGCCATTCGCACGCCGGCAGGCGACCACGAACGATCGCGGCGAGCGCATCATCACACCCTCGATCACTGCTTGGCCGCCGACATTGATTCTTTGCTGGCGGCGATCCGAATCAGGACGCTGGTGTGCGCTACTGGATTGCGCGGAATCGGGTGTTGCCGGACAGCCGGATTTCGCGTCCGGCCCATTCGCTGTCATGCCCGTACCTGCTAGCCCGCCCGTGCCTGCCAGCTAGGTCGAGCTTTTCTCGTCTGGGCTAGCCGTTGTCGCTTGGGTCGCTTGGGTTGTTGGGGTTGCTGGGGTTGTTTGGAGCGTTCGAGTGGTACGGCCGTACTTCCTGTTGAAGCGGTCGATCCGTCCGGCAGTGTCGATCAGCTTCTGTTTTCCAGTGTAGAACGGGTGGCAGTTAGAGCAAATCTCGACGACGAACGACCCACGTGTCGAGAAGGTTTCGTACGAATGTCCGCAGGCACACTTGATAGTGGCCGGCTTGTATTCTGGATGGATCTTTTCCTTCATGGCAGCACAGGGGGACAGAGTGGAGTTGGGTTTGTAGCAGACATATGTGTTCATGACAAGAGCTTTAGTCGCCGCCTATCGCAGACCTGGGTTCTTCTTGGCTGCGGCATCGGGGTAGAGGGGAAGAATCTCCGCCTCCTCCCTCAAGTCGTAGACGCTGGAGAACTGGCTAGCCAAATCGACGTCCAGATAGACCTTGTAGGTGTTGGCCAAGCCGAAGCTGGTGGAGACGATCATCTGTTCTTCTCCAATGCGCTCGAAGCCTTCGGGGATCACGTCGTGACCGAACACCGAGATCTTCCCTCCCATCGCCCGCAAGAAACGCCGGGCAACGGCCGCGGGTGCCGATCTTGCCCAGAGCAGTGGGCCAATGACCGGTTGAGAGAAAATGTCCACCGGCGAGCCGCGATCGAAGCCCTCGAGGACTGCTTCCTCGATTGCTTCGGGGGAGCGAATGTCGGCGGCTGGTGCTCCGTGACTGAACACCATTCCGCACGGTGCAACGGCGACCAGCGGGAAGGTACGGAACAGTGTCCGTAGTTTCTCGGCCCCTCTGGCACCGACGGTCGACTCCAGCAGTACTACTTCGTCTGGCGCGAACTTGGCAGTGTGGGGGCCCCCAATGTGGGCGTGCTCGTGGTTTCCCAGGATGGCATGCACCCGGTTGGGGAAACGGTACTGCAGCGCGACGAACCGATCTACCAGTGCAGGCGATTCGTCGAAATAGTACTCCCCGAGGAAGTCCGGCCATTCCTCGGGTGACAGGTGAGGTCCGTGGATCAAGTCGCCGGTAAAGAGAACGTGCGCGTCCCCTTCTTCCTCGATTATCGCCGCCCTGAAGATGTCTTCGATGCGCTCGTAGTCGTGAAGATTGCCCTGGAGATCGGTGGCAACCAAGAGTCGGCCATGATCTGGAAGGTGGAGCACTCGGCTCATGCGCGTTCCATCTCGCTACGGGCCCGGTGCTCTAGAGGTGGCCTGCGCGGGGACCTCGAGGTGGGGTCCTCGTTCTGCCCTGCTCGTTCGATTGGCGTTTGAGTATTCACTGGCGCTATGCCGACATCGACTCGACGAATTCGCGATTCGCTTCCGTCTTGGCAATCTTGTCGCGCAAGAACTCCATGGCGTCCACCACGTTCAGCGGATGGAGGAGTTGGCGAAGGATCCACACTCGGTTGAGCACGCCATCGGGCATGAGAAGCTCTTCTTTGCGGGTGCTCGACTTGTTGATGTCGAGGCACGGGAAGATGCGCTTCTCCATTAGCTTGCGGTCGAGGTGGATTTCCGAGTTGCCGGTACCCTTGAATTCCTCGAAGATGACTTCGTCCATGCGCGAGCCGGTGTCGACAAGCGCGGTGGCGATGATGGTGAGAGAGCCACCTTCCTCGAGATTGCGCGCTGCGCCGAAGAACCGCTTGGGCTTGTGGAGCGCGTTCGAATCGACGCCGCCAGAGAGGATTTTGCCCGAAGGTGGTACGACGGTGTTGTAGGCGCGGGCCAACCTGGTTATCGAATCGAGCAGGATAATGACGTCTTTGCGGTGCTCGGAGAGCCTCTTGGCCTTCTCGATCACCATCTCGGCGACTTGCACGTGGCGGGCGGCTGGCTCGTCGAACGTCGAGCTCACCACTTCTCCCCGCACGGACCGTTGCATGTCGGTGACTTCTTCGGGACGCTCATCGATCAGCAAGACAATGAGCACCGCGTCCGGGTGGTTGGCGCTGACCGAATGGGCAATGTCTTGGAGTAGGACGGTCTTGCCGGCTCTTGGCGGGGACACGATCAGGCAGCGCTGCCCTTTGCCAATCGGGCATAGCAGGTCAATGATGCGCGTCGACAGGTTTTTCGGGCTGTATTCCAGACTGAGTTTCTGATTGGGATACAGAGGAGTCAGGTTATCGAAGAGGATCTTGTCTCGCTGAGCTTCGGGGGCTCGTGGTTGA
>JAZDLZ010000201.1:0-2293 GCA_043801535.1 Pseudomonadota bacterium | reverse complement strand
CGGCCATTCATTGGAGTGCCATGTCACCGTCGCGCCGCCGATTGCTGCGGCGAGAATAGCACCTCGAAAGAGGAATGGAACAAGGAACTAGGGACTAGGCACAGGGAACAGCACAACCAACGGCTTTTGTTCACACCCCATTCAAGGAGCAGGAGATCGAAATCACCGATTGGCGCCTTGATTAGCCAGTCACCCCAGGGTATGACAACCATGGTCATTAGCACTAGCGGAGGTTCAATCGTGGAGGTCTTTTCATTGCGCAGATCAATGTGCATGCTCTTTCCCCGGACACTAAGTCGGCTGGTCGAAATTATCTTGCCATCTAGAACACGATCCATCGCGGCGGGCAGGCGGCTCGCGTGCGCTCTTTCCGCTGCTATTGCTGCGGCTTCGCTGGTTGCTTGCATCGAGGAAGGTCCACAAGTCGACGTTTCCTTCGTCAAACAGAATCTGCTTTCTGCCGAGCCTGCGGCAAAGCTGCGGATCAACGCAGATCTCGGCGGGAAAGTGGTCTACCTGGGTGCCGACGTGGACAAGACGTCGCTCAAGCCAGGCGACAAGCTCACCGTCGTACACTATTGGAAGGTCGTGGAGCCTCCAGGAGCGGAGTGGCGCATCTTCACTCATCTAAAGGGCGCGACCAACGAAGACTGGATGAATGTCGACGCCACCAAGATGAGAACAAACCACGATCCTGGGCGCTGGAAGGCTGGCGAGATCATCAGAGACGAGCAGGCAGTAGCGCTGCGAGGCAACTGGGCATCGCCTTTCGTCGTCGTTCAGGTTGGTATGTATCGCAAGGGGGGCTCTGGTATCAACGACCGGATGGAGGTTCGCAGTGGGCCAGTCGACGCCCAGCGTGCCATCATCGTGGCTCGCTTGCCCGTCGAAGGCGCCAGCGCCGCCAGGGTCGTGTCCCCCTACGTTGCTGTCAAGGCTTCCGGTCCTGTCGTTGTCGACGGGAAGGCTGATGAGCCAGCGTGGTCGCGCGCCACTGTCAGTCCTGCATTTCAGAATGCCGAGGGCGGCCAGCCGGTCGACGGAAAGACCGAGGCACGACTCCTCTGGGACGAGAAGCATCTCTACGTAATGGTCGATGTCGAAGACAAGGACGTTTTTTCTTCCTATTCGAAGAACGACGACACGCTTTGGAAGGAAGACGTCGTGGAGGTTTTCGTTGACGCCAATGGCGATCGGCGCGGCTACGTGGAGCTGCAGGTGAACCCCAACAACGCCCAGCTCGACTCGTGGTTTGCCGGCACCCGGCAAGAAGGCGGCGATTTGAGCTTCGCGAGCGCGTTCCAATCTGCGGTAGTCGTCGACGGAACGAAAGACAAGCGCGACGACGTCGACAAGGGGTGGCACGTGGAAATGGCGATCCCTTGGGAGGCGGTGAAGGGAAAGGATAGCGCGATGAGCGTCAAGCTGCCTCCATCGTCTGGCGACAGCTGGAAGCTGAATATCGTCAGAGTCGAGAAAGGCAAGAACGCCCCGCAAATCGCTGCCTCTTCGTGGGGACGAATCGGCATCGCCGATTTCCACGGCCTCGACCGTCTGGTCACGGTCACATTCGGTGACAACCCTCCCCCGGTTGGACCGGTCATGCCCAGTGCGATGATTCCGCGGCTTGCTCCCCAAGCGCTGGACACTATTGGGCAGAGCCAGAAGCCAGCCGCCCAAGCCCTCCCGACCCAGGCGGCGCAGCCAGCGCTGGCGCCAAAGGCAGCCCAGCCTTCGCAGCCGACGGAAGCAAAGCCGGGAGATGCCAAGTCTCCCGAGGTATCGAGCAAGCGCTAGAGCACCCGTCAGGTCTAGATATTCCGTCAGCCCAAATCGCTTGAGAATCTAGTATGTTGATGGGCAGTGAGTGCCGGCATTCCCATCGGAACCGATCTGGCTAGCGGATATTCAGCAAGTTGGCTATCACTGGCCACTGCAAGGAGTGACGCGATGAGAGTGGTAGAAGCACTGGCCCTGGTTGGTGGCTATGTGGACAAGGAGTTGCTATTCCCGCGACGAGACCACGCCAACGATGTCGGCGAGGTGAAGTGCAGCGAGCGAATCGGCGGACTGCTCAAGTTCTACCATCGAGAGGCTGCATTGGCAGCGTAAGTGAGGATTTCGGGGGATTCCTGGTGCAAGAGTTCGAAATCATGATGGATTGGCGTTGTGGAATAAGGGGTGTGTCCCGGAGAGTCGACGGCGATTGCTCGATCGACGGTGGCCAACCGATTGATTTGATCCGGGATTCCGGCCGCCTATTCAGGTGCGAGCCGTACCGGGGGGGCTGTTC
>JAZDLZ010000199.1:0-4488 GCA_043801535.1 Pseudomonadota bacterium | reverse complement strand
CCGAGGAGGGGAACCGCGGCGCGTCACTTTCCGGGCAATCACCAAGTTGGTGCGGCGCCGCGACTCGCTCCGCGCGGCGAAGCCGCGCTGCGCTCGTGGTCACTGTCGCCGTTCTGGGGTCTCGTCAAAGGTCGGCAGCATGATAGAATCGCCTGGTGACCCGGTTGGTCATTGTCGAAGACGATCCCAACGTCGGCGCTGAGTTGGCGGCGGAATTGGAGATTCTCGGCTACAAGGTCGATTGGGTACGCGATGCCGAAGCAGGGGCTCCCGCGGCAATCGGAGGTGTGCCCAGCCCACAAATCGTTGTGCTCGACTATTTCCTCCCCAAAGGCGACGGGATTGAGCTCACCCGCGCCTGGAAGAGTCAGCCCTCCCCGCCAGTAGTCGTGCTGGTTGCCGGCGCTGATATCAGTCTGGAGATTCAGCGAAGGCTGCCAGAGGGGCACCGGCCGGATCGAATCTTTGCCAAGCCAATCGGGCTTACCGCCGTCGCAAAAGAACTGTGCGAGCTCGCTCCGCCGCCTCGCGCCACCGCCAGTGACCCCCAGAATCCCCGCGGCGCAACGAAGTCCGGACGCAAGACGCCCATCGAACAACGCACCTTTGCTCTGGCCGACATCATCTGGCAGCTCGCCCGCAGCCGGCGCACCGGCGTGCTGGAGATCGCTGCGTCCGATTCGACCGCCCTGATCCACTTTCTGAACGGCGACCCCGTTCTGGTGGAGTCGTCCAATCTGGACGAGACCCTTGGCCGGCTAATGCTCCGCAACGGCGACCTGACGCACGAGCAGTATCAGCAGGTTCTCCGCCGGGTGACCGACGACCTCATCTCGGGCGAGGATGTACGGTTCGGCGAGATCGTCGTCGAGATGGGCCTCGCGAGCGCCGAACGGGTAGTCGCCGCCCTCCGCACCCAGGTGCGCGAGAAGCTCGTGAACCTGTTTCATCGTACCCATTTCGAGACCACCTTTCGGGAAGGTCGCGATCCCTTGGCAGTAGGAACTGCCTTCCGTGTCGACGCAGCCGAAGTGATTCTCCAGGGTATCCGCCGGCACTGCGGCCCAGAGCAGCTCGAGGCCACCCTCGCCCTATACCACAACAAGTACGCCGCGCTCGCCCTGAGCTTCGATCTGCAACGCGAGCGTTTCCGTTTTTCTGCCATCGAACAACGCTTCCTGGCGCAGCTCCGGGGCGATCGCACAGTACGGGCAATGATCGAAGGTGGCATCCTGGACAGCATTCACGCCATGCAGGTCACCTACGCCTTGCTGGTGGTGGACGGCCTCGATCTCGCCGACCAGCCAATTCCACGACCGAGCCCGCGGCTACCGGCAGGAGCCGATGCTGGGAAGGAAACGCCGGCTCGCAATCTCGCACGCGAGGAAGTCCTTTCCCGCCATCTACGCCTTTCCGGTCGCAGCCACTACGAGGTCCTCGACCTTCGACCCGACGCCAACGCCGCAGAGATCGAAGCCTCCTACCAGCAACTGGCTGGCCGATTCTCTCCCGAGCAGCTCGTCGCGCTCTCCCTGGGTGACGCCTACGAACGAGCGACGGAGGTGTGGGCTCAGATCGACCTCGCCTACCGCACCCTCCTCGATCCAGTGCGGCGAACGGGCTATGACGAAGCGCTGCGCTACAAGACAAAGTCGCCGTCTTCTCCACCAGCCAGACGTTACTTGCGCAGCGATCAGTTTGCCGCCGAGGCTGCGTTCCAGCGTGGGCTAGCCGAGCTGTCGTCGGGAAGAACCATCGAGGCGTCAATCGACTTTGCCCGGGCACGCGCTCTCGCACCAGCCGAGCCAGAATACTCGTGCTACGAAATCTGGGCGTCGTGTCTCCAGGCGATCGACTCCGGCGCCGCTCCCAAGACAACCGCCGAGGCTGCGCGTGCTCGCATGGAGGCGACTCTGGTGGGAAGAAGGCCGCGTCCCCGAGCCTTGTATGCCCTGGCACTGGTCTGCCAGGCAATGGACGACTCGAAGACTGCTCGCGAGCACCTGCGCGCCGCCCTGGCCTTCGATCCGTCGTTCGTCGAAGCCAAGAAGCTATCCGAGACCCTCACCGCCAATCCGACCGAGGCTGACGGGAAGGGCATACCTGGATAGAAATGAGTGTGTCCCGGGGAGTCGACGGCGATTGCTCGATCGACGGTGGCCAACCGATTGATTTGATCCGGGATTCCGGCCGCCTATTCAGGTGCGAGCCGTACCGGGGGGGGCTGTTCCAGTTCCTGGTTCCTTGTCCCTAGTTCCTTGTTCCCTTCGTCGTCGTCGGAATTGAACAAGGAACTAGGAACAAGGGACAGGGGACCGAGAACGGCTAGCCCGTTGACCGATCGGGTCACACCCATAGAAATGAGGGCTACCAGTGACCGCACCCTGGACCGGGGCCAAGGCATCCTGGTCCGGGAGGACCTGGCTCGTCGTTTGGCTCGTCGTTTGGTTCGCCCTCCGCGGCCCGTTTGGCGTGTAGCGCAGCGAGCTTCTGGCGCTGCTCCTTGGTGAGGGTCTTGCGGATCTGCAGCCAGGCGAGGAGATGCGACTTGCGAATCGACACCTCGAGACTGCCGATCCTCTCGATCAGCTCGTTCACGCGGGCCTCGCTCGGCTCGTCCTTGTCGAGCTCGCGATGCAGATCGATGGCGACCAGATCGATTTCCGCTCGCAGCTTCGCGTGCTGTCGCCGCATTTCGTCGGCGATGTCCCTCACTGCGGCTTTCTGTTGTGGCTGCAGGCCGAGCTCGGTAGCGAGAGCCTCGAGCATTCCTGGACGGCCGAGTCCCGGTCCCGGTCCCGGGCGAAGACCGGCATGGAGCCGCTTTCCTCCTCGGCCCGCACCCCAACCGGCACCACCCCCCCTCTTGGGTCCCTGCTGTGCACCAGCATTCGCGAAACCACCGAGTGCCGGCACGAGAAGCGCTGCAGCCAGCGTTAGAATAACCACCAGCGTTTTCCTTTTCATCGTGATGCCTCCATGTTGCGTTGCGTTGCGTTGCGTCGCGTCGCGTTGCGCTACGAGAGAGGTCGAATGCCGTCTCTCACAGCGAGCCTCCGGACGCCAGTAGCTGATAGGCGGCCAATGGCTCGGCAATGAATTCCCAATGGGCTCCAATCGCCAACGTGCCGTCGACATCCGAAACCCCGACCAGGACATCGACGACGCCGTCGTCGCCTTCTCGTCCTGCGTTCACTATCTTCCCGGCGTGGCTCCCCCCTTCTGCCGGTCCAGCTCCTTCTACCTGACCAGAGGCAGTGCCACTCCCAATACTCCCGTCGACGAGGTGGAAGGTTCCACGATTCGCGGAAGGAACCTCGCCCGTGGCAAGGGCAGCAACGATGGTCTGCCCCGATCCGGCAAAACCACCCCGCACGACCAGCGACAAGAGCAGAACGGCGGCCACCGACCCAGCCGTGGTCAGCCGGACGGCGAGCCGGCGCCGAGCACGCAGGCGGCCTGCCGCCCCGATCGCCAGCTTGGTCTCAATCCCAGAGGTGAGGTCAGGCGAAGGCCTGGAAGCCAGGACAGCTCTTATTCGCGCCCGCTCAGTGGCCAGCCTACTGCACTCCGGACAGCGCTCGAGATGACGCCGATCCTCGGAGCTCAGCTCGTCGAACGCGGCGATATCCAACCTTACTCGATCACACTGTCGTTGTTCGTTCCGGCGATTCATTTCTTCTCCCTTACGAGAACGCGAAGACGATCCAATCCGCGTACGAGATGGGTCTTGACGGTGCCGGGACCGACTCCGAGCATTCCTCCGATTTCGGCGATCGGAAGGTCGTAGCCGTGGCGCAGCACGACGGTAGCGCGCTGCATTGGCGGCAGAGCCCCCAGCGCGTTCAGGACGGACTTCACGTCCCGTGCGCGGGCCAGCTTCTCGTCGGAAAGCGGGGTCGAGTCGATCATTTCGACGTCGATCTCCGGTCCGTGCTCGCCGTCGACAATCCTCTTGGCAATCTCTCCGCCCAGCAAGCGCCTGACCGAGCGAAACAGCCATCGCAGCCGTAACACTCCAAGACAGTGGTTTGTCAGTACCCGATAGAACCATCCTTCGAGGGCCCCGGGATCGCGGAGCTTGTCGAACCCGCGACACGCACGAGCAAGGGATTCCTGCACCGCGTCCTCGGCGTCGTCGCGATTGCCGAGAAGGTCGAAGGCAATCCGCACGCCCGCTCGTGCTGCTTTGCCGGCAAGCATTCGCAGCGCATCGTCGCGCGAAGCTGGCGCGCTAGTGTCCTGCACTACGTCGACTCCACGATCGGCAACAGTATCACCTGCGAAGCCTGTCATCTTCTGCGTTCCCAGGAGAAGGATTCACCGCGCCGTCCAGCGGTATACAGATTTTTTCGGGTGTGTCCCGATCGGTCAACGGGCTAGCCGTTCTCGGTCCCCTGTCCCTTGTTCCTAGTTCCTTGTTCAATTCCGACGACGACGAAGGGAACAAGGAACTAGGGACAAGGAACCAGGAACTGGAACAGCCCC
>JAZDLZ010000170.1:0-9770 GCA_043801535.1 Pseudomonadota bacterium | reverse complement strand
CCTCTTTCGAGGTGCTATTCTGGCCGCAGCAACCGGCGGCGCGACGGTGACATGGCACTCCAATGAATGGCCGAATTGAACAAGGAACTAGGAGCAGAGGACCAAAGACCGAGAACGGCCTGCGCTCCCTCGGGTGCCTTGCCATGTCGATCCGACCGAGAGACATCCACGTCGGGTGTCGCTGACGCTCCGTTTTCGTCACCCTCGACGGGGACCAACGAGCAACGATCAGACCTGACGCGAGGACATGAGATGCGCGTCAGTTCGTTGGATCGGTTCGGGTGAGAGAGTGTAAAGCGAGTCTGACCGCTGCTACTCCTCCCTCCGGGAAAGATTCTCGAAGCGGGTGTGGCGGCCGAGGAAGACGAGGTCGACCTTGCCAGTCGGACCGTTGCGCTGCTTGCCGATGATGACCTCGGCGATTCCTCGGAGCTCCTCGGGCGTCTTGTCCTTGGCGGAGAACTCTTCTCGGTAGATGAACATGATCACGTCGGCGTCCTGCTCGATGGCGCCGGACTCGCGCAAGTCCGAGAGCATCGGACGCTTGTCGGGTCGTTCTTCGCACTGCCGCCGGAGCTGCGATAGCGCCACCACCGGGCAGCCGAGCTCCTTGGCCAGTGCCTTCAAACCGCGGGAGATTTCGCTGATCTCCTGCTCGCGGTTGGAGTGCTTGTATCCCGGCTGGCCTTTCATCAACTGCAGGTAGTCGACCACGATCAGCCCGAATTCGTGCTTGGCGAAGAGCTCGCGTTTGGCACGCCAGCGCCGGCAACGGGCGCGCAGCTCGCCGATGGAGAGGCCGGCCGTGTCGTCGATCATCACCGGGGCATTGCTCAACACGTCGGCGGCGGCGAGCAGGTTGATCACGTCAGTCCGTTGAAGCTGGCCGCGCCGCAGCAGCGAAGCGTCGATCTGCGCTTCGCTGCAGAGCATGCGCTCGGTGAGCTGCAAGGCCGCCATCTCGAGGGAGAAAACAATCGCCGGGAAGCCGTCGGGTAGCAGGGAGGCATTCTGAGCGACGGACAAGGCGAAGGACGTCTTGCCCATGCCCGGACGAGCAGCGACGATTATCAGGTCGGACGGCTGGAGTCCGGCGGTCATCTGGTCGATACCAGTGAAACCGGTTGGCACCCCGGTGATGCCGCCGCCGGCATTGAGGCGGGCATCCAGGCTGTTGAGGAATCCTCGCAGCAGGTCTTTGATGGCCACTGGCCCGCCACGGTCGCGACTCCGCGCTGCCTCGAAAATCAGCTTCTCTGCCTCGTCGAGGTAGTCCCTGATCTCGCCGTACTCGCCGAATCCGCGCGCCGCGATTTCCGAAGCGACGGCGATGAGCCGGCGCGCTGCTGCCTTGTCGCCCACTATTTCGGCGTAGGCCTCGATATTGTCGGCGGTGGGAACGACCGAGACGAGCTCCGACAGGAACGACAAGCCGCCAACCGCGGACAGCTTGCCCGATTGCGCTAGCTGCTCTTCGATGGTTACCGGGTCGATCGGCTTCGAGTGAGCCTCGAGGGTGCGCAGCGCAGCAAACACCTCGCGGTGCTTGGGATCGTAGAAATCCTCCGGTGCAAGCCAATCGATCGAGTTCAGACTCTCGTTGCGCAGCAGCACCCCACCGAGAACCGAGCGCTCGGCGTCGAAATTGTGTGGTGGAACTCGCTGGTCGGTCATGCTTGCTCGCCCATTATCACTCTCCTGTTCCGACCGCGAGCGAAGGGCACCTCATCTTCGGATAGCAACCACTTGAATGGGAACAGTGGGAGTCGGACTACGGAGCACCGTTCGGTGCTCTAGGCGTCTTGCGCAACGATCGTCACGTTGAATTTACCGGTGACATTCCGGCCGAGCTTGACTTCGACCGAATACCGGCCGAGCGCCCGAAAAGGCTCGGCGAGATGGATCTTCTTGTGGTCGATCTGGATACCCTTCTCCGCCAGAGCCTCGGCCAGATCGCGGGTCGTGACGGAGCCGAATAGCTTCTCGCCGTCGCCGACCTGCCGGGCGATCTGCACGGTGGTGTTGCCGAGACGTTGGGCAATCGACTCGGCATCCTTCCTGAGCTTCGCCATCTTCGACTCGATCACTTTCTTGTCGTGCTCGAGCTTGTCGACGTTCTTCGAAGTGGCCAGCACAGCGAGGCCTTGCGGGATGAGGTAGTTGCGACCGTAGCCGGGCTTTACCCAAACGAGATCGCCGCCTCGCCCGAGGCTGACGACGTCTTCTTTCAGAATGACCTGGATCTTGTCCATGATGTCGTCACCTCACTTGCCGGTTACGGCGAATGGCATCAGGGCGATCATCCGCGCCCGTTTGACTGCCAGCGCGATCTTGCGCTGATGCTTGGCGCAATTGCCGCTAATCCGACGGGGAACGAGCTTGCCCCGATCGGTGATGAAGTACTTGAGGGTCTGCGGATCCTTGTAGTCGATGGCGATCGCCTTGTCGGCACAGAAACGGCAGATCTTCTTGCGAGAGAAAGTGCGCTTGGATGACCCGCCGCCACCTCCGCGTCCCCGATCCCCTCTGCCACGGTCGCGCCCTTCTTCAGCGTCGAGATCGACTTCATAGTGGTCGTGATCGAGATAGCTCATCGGTTCTATTCCTCACTGGAGGGGCGACGCCCACTCTCATTGCTGGCGCCGTCGCTGTCTTCGGTGCTGCTGCTGCTAGGGCTGGTGTCGGTGCTGGTGCCAGTGCTGGCGCCGGTGCTGGTGTCGGTGCTGGCGCCGGGGCTAGCGCTGGGGCTGCTGGCATTGCTGCTTTCCCCGTCTGCGCTCGCTTCCGCTACCGCTACCGTTGCCGCTACCGTTGCCGTTGCCGCTACCGTTGCCGTTGCCGCTACCGTTGCCGTTGCCGTTGCCGCTCCAGCTGCCTTTTCCGCCACTCCCGGGGCATTGGGAACGAATTCGTCGATCGATTTGCTCTCGTCAAGACCGGCGGCGGCGCGACGCAAGGCTTCTTCCTCGGCTTCGGTGTCGATCTCGTCGTCATCGGAGAACGGAGATCTCGGCACTGCCTGCCCGGTCATGATCTCTTCTTCGTCGGCCGCGGTCTCTGCCGCCTTGGCGAACGACTCCTCGGTCATGTCCGGTACTCGGACCTGGGCGTCGATGTTGTCCTCGATCTTGATGGTGTAGTAGCGGATGACGGGGTCGAGCATGCGAAGATTACGTTCGACTTCCTCCACGGCGCCCGGTACAGCAAGATAGCGCCAGTACAAATAGGTGCCTTTGAGCTGCTTCCGGATCTCATAGGCCAGCTTGCGCTTGCCCCAATTGTCGACCTTGAGCACCTTGCCGCCAAGCTGCTCGATGATTCCCCGAATCCGGGTGTTTACTTGACCGACGCCTTCGTTGTTCACGTCGGGACGCAAGATGTAGATGGTTTCGTATTCTCGTGCTTTGCCTGGTTCGTCTGCAAGACTCGAAAGTTGTGGCATGTACTCCTGCTCCTCTTGGATTTAACAGCCCGTGGTCGAGCCACGGACGAGGACAAACTATTCCGACGTCATTTGGTTGGCGCGGCTTCCCGGACATTGAATGCATTCATGGCCTTCGCTGCGCCGTCGCGAACAACAGCCTCGACGGCATCCGCCGCTACCTTGGTCATGATCGTCGCCTCTTCCCTTTCGTGCGCCGGGAAGTCGGCAAGGACGTAGTCGGCCGCCTCCATGCTTCCAGGCGGACGCCCAACTCCACAGCGCACCCGCACGAAATCGGCCGATCCCAGATCTTGAATGATGGATCGCAGCCCGTTGTGTCCGCCGTGACCTCCGCCGGTCTTGATCTTCAATCGGCCGAGGTCCAGGTCGATATCGTCGTGGGCTACCAGCAACCCGGAGGAGGGGTCGACCCCATAGAATGCCAGTGCTCGCTGCACTGCTCGGCCGCTGACATTCATGAATTCGAGGGGCTTCACCAGCAACACCTTGGTGCCGGCGATTTCGCGAGCGGCAACTTCACCGCCGAATTTCGCCCGGAACCCCTCACCGTGGTGGCGACTGGCAAGCTCGTCGACGACCATGAAGCCGATGTTGTGGCGATTGCGCGCGTACCTCGAACCGGGATTACCCAGCCCCACAACGAGCCACACGTATCACCTCTCCGTCCCATGCCGTAGCGACTGCCGGGATACCGGCTATTCCCCTCCCTTGGCTGGCTTGGCTGGCTTGGCAGGAGCTTCGGCGGTGGTGGCGGCGGCGGCACCACCAGTGGCGGTACCAGCAGCAGCCTCGGCAGTAGCGGCGACTTCGGCGGCTTCCTCGGCTGCGGTCTTCTCAGCCTTGGGCGCCACGATCGAAGCGATCGTCTCGCCGCCACCGAGCGCAGCCCGAATGCCGGGCGGGAGCGTGAGGTCGCTCACGTGCAGAGCGTCGCCAAGCCCCATCGCGCTCACGTCGATTTCGATCTTGGCCGGAATATCGCTGGGCTTGCACGAGACCGGCAACTCGCGATAGACCGCGTGCAACTGGCCGCCGGCAACGACTCCCAGGGACTTGCCTGTCAGCACGATCGGCACGTTCACCGTGACGTCGCGCTTCGGATCGACGGTGACGAAGTCGACGTGCTGGAGCGCGCTGGTCAGGGAGTCCAACTGGGAATCCTTGACCATGACGGTGAGCTCCTTGGTGCTGCCGTCCGCGTTCTTGAGCGTCATGCTGATGAGCGTGTTGCGCTTTCTTTCCGGATCGAGCGAACGCCTGAGAGCCCTGGCTTCGAGAGCGATGAGTAGCGGCTCCTGGCCTCCTCCGTAGCAAATGCCAGGTACCTTTCCGCATGCCCGTAGACGGCGAGCGCAGTTCTTGCCGACGGTGTTGCGGGACTCGACGGTTAGCTTACCTACCTCCATGAGCATCCCCTGTTTTTCGCAGTAGCTGAAAGAAACCTCAAATGAACAACGAGCTTATCGAATCGCCGTGGTGGATTCGCTTGACGGCCTCGCCAAGGAGCCTTGCCACCGACAGAACCTTTATCTTATTGCACTTTTGTCCTTCGTCGACAATGGGGATGGTGTCGGTAACGATCATCTCCGAGAGCGGCGATGCCTCGATTCGACTCATCGCCGGACCCGAAAGCACGGGATGGGTAGCGCAGCCCGACACCGATCGAGCCCCGTGTTGAATCACTGCCTCCGCTGCCTGTGCTAGCGTGCCGGCGGTATCGACAATGTCGTCGATGATGATGGCGTCCTTGCCACGGACGTCGCCGACGAGGTGCATGACTTGCGACACATTCGGAGCGGAACGCCGCTTGTCGACAATTGCCAGCGATCCCCCCAGCCTCTTGGCATAGGCGCGCGCACGCTCGACTCCGCCTGCGTCGGGCGAGACCACCACCACGTCGTGGGTGTAACGGCCTCGCAGGTAGTCTATCAGGACTGGCATGGCGAATAGATGGTCGAACGGAATGTCGAAGAAGCCCTGGATTTGTCCAGCGTGCAGGTCAATGGCCAGGACGCGATTGACGCCAGCGGCGGTGAGCACGTCCGCAACCAATTTGGCGGTAATCGGGGTGCGTGGTTTGACCTTGCGATCCTGGCGGCCGTAGCCGAAATAGGGCATTACCGCGATAATGCTCCCAGCCGACGAACGCTTTAGCGCGTCCACCATGATCAGGAGCTCCATCAGATTGTGGTTGACCGGCCGGCAGGTCGGCTGCACCACAAAACAATTCACCCCGCGGACGTTCTCGCCGATGTCGACCGAGAGCTCACCGTCGGAGAACCGATGCACCTCGACCCTGCCCGGCGGTATCTCGACGTAGCGGCAGATAGCCTCCGAAAGCGCCGAGTTCGCGGTTCCACCAAAAATAGCAAGCGCCTTCAACATGAGCGTTTTCCCAATGATTGCGGCCTGCTCGATCTACTGGATTGCGGTCTGGGTGTCAAGACAATCCTTTGCCCCCGGAATTCGCAGCCAAAACTGACTTGGCCGGGGGACAGTCTGGGGACAGTCTGGAGGGCAGTCTAGGCCGAGGCCCGCTTGGATTCTGCTGGCAGCGCAACCGCCAATCTGGCCCGCGCCCAGGCGAGCTGGGCTTCGAGCGCCGAAAGCTCGGGACCCTGCGCCAGACCCTTCTTCATCTTGGCCGAGATCTCGTCGATTTCTCGCTGGGCCTCGACGCTGTCGGCGTTTTCCGGCATGACCGCCATTCTCACCAACACCAGTACCCGGTCACCGGCGCCGACCTGGACATAGCCAGGACCAACGGCGAGGGAGCAACGCTTGTTGCCGTCGCGGTAGGTGATGACGCCCGCCTTCACCGCCGAGAGGAAAGGCACGTGTCCAGGGAGGATTCCGAACTCGCCGAGGACGCCCGGGGCAGTGAGCTCGTCGGCATCGCCCGCCAGAGCTCTGCCCACTGGCGTGACGATGGAGAGCACTAGCCGTCCGCCGCCCCCCCCCTTGCTGCTTGCGGCCTGTCCTTTCCCTCCCGCGTGCTGTGAGTCGATGGTGGCCATGGCTACGCCGCTGCCTTCGTGATCTCCTCTGCCTTGCGTCTTGCAGACTCGATCGTGCCGACCATGTGGAACGCCTGCTCGGGGAGATCGTCGTGCTTGCCCTGGATCAGCTCCTCGAAGCCACGAATGGTGTCCTCGAGCTCGACATAAATGCCGGGGTAGCTGGTGAAGGTCTCGGCCACGTGGAATGGCTGCGAGAGGAAGCGCTGGATCTTGCGCGCACGCGCGACCGTGAGCTTGTCGTCTTCGGAGAGCTCGTCCATACCGAGAATGGCGATGATGTCCTGCAGATCCTTGTAGCGCTGGAGGATGCGCTGCACCTCGCGTGCTACCGCGTAGTGACGTTCGCCCACCACCGTCGGCGATAGAATCGTCGACGTGGAGTCGAGTGGATCAACCGCCGGATAGATGCCGATCTCGGTCAGCGCTCGCGAAAGCACCGTCGTTGCGTCGAGGTGAGCGAAGGCGGTCGCTGGCGCCGGATCGGTCAAGTCGTCGGCCGGGACGTAGATCGCCTGCACCGAGGTGATGGAGCCCTTGGTAGTCGAGGTGATCCGCTCCTGGAGCTCGCCCATGTCGGTCGCCAGCGTGGGCTGATAGCCGACGGCGCTGGGAATCCGGCCGAGCAAGGCCGACACTTCCGAGCCAGCCTGGGTGAAACGGAAGATGTTGTCGATGAACAGCAGAACGTCTTGCCCTTCCTCGTCGCGGAAGTATTCGGCAACCGTCAATGCCGACAAGCCCACGCGGGCACGGGCGCCCGGCGGCTCGTTCATCTGGCCGTAGACGAGGGCGGTCTTGGACAAGACCGACGATCCGTCCGAGAGCTTCGACTCCTGCATCTCGACCCACAGATCGTTGCCTTCGCGGGTGCGCTCGCCAACTCCGCCGAACACCGACAGACCGCCGTGCTTCTTGGCGATGTTGTTGATGAGCTCCATGATGATGACGGTCTTGCCGACGCCAGCACCACCGAACAAGCCGATCTTGCCGCCGCGCCGGTAGGGAGCGAGCAGGTCGATGACCTTGATGCCGGTCTCGAACATCTCGACCTTGACGTCCTGCTCGACGAACTTGGGCGGTGGGCGGTGGATCGGGTAGAAATTCTTGGCGTTCACCGGCCCTCGTTCGTCGACGGGCTCGCCGACGACGTTGATGATGCGGCCGAGGACTTCGCGACCGACCGGCATCAGGATCGGGTGACCGGTGCTCTTGACCGGCATGCCTCGCACGAGGCCGTCGGTCGTGTCCATGGCGATGGTTCGGACGGTGTGCTCGCCGAGGTGCTGGGCGACTTCGCAGACCAGATTGTCGGGTCGATCGTCGATCGCCGGATTGGAAACCTTGAGGGCGACCCCGATCTCGGGAAGCTCACCCTGCTCGAAGTGTACGTCGACCACCGCGCCGATGACCTGGGCGATGTGTCCGCTCTGTTGAGTCGTTGCCGGAGAGACCGTGGACATGTCTTACCCCTTCAATGCTTCCGCGCCGCCGATGATTTCGAGGAGCTCCTTGGTAATCGCCGCTTGCCTGGCGCGGTTGTACTGGAGCGTGAGCTTGCTAATCATCTCGCTGGCGTTGTTGGTGGCGTTCTCCATCGCAGACATGCGCGCGCCGAACTCCGAGGCGTTCGATTCGAGCAGAATGCGGTAGATCTCGACCTGCAAATACATCGGGAGAATGTGATCCAGGACTGCCGCCTTCGAGGGTTCGTAGAGGTAGTCCGTGGGTGCTGCTGTCGCTGGAAGCTCCTTCGGCTTGATGGGAAGGAGGCGCTCGATCAGCACGCGCTGGGAAATGGCGCTCTTGAATTCGTTGTAGACCGCGTAGACGGCGTCGAGCTTCTTGTCGACGTAGTCGACAAGGAAACCCTGGGAGATCTCCTGGGCACGTCGTTCGGCGTCCGCCGAGGTCACGCCGGCGTGCTCGCGGACGATAGTGACCCGCCGCCGCCGGAAGTAGTCGGTTCCTTTGCGTCCGAGGATCGCCAGGCCGACCCGGAGATCCTCGTGCTCGTGCACGAATCGCTCGGCCATCCGCACAACATTGGAGTTGAACGCTCCGGCGAGCCCACGATCGCTGGTCACCACCAGGATCTCGACCCGCTCGGGCGGCCGTTCGTCGAGGAGCGGATGCGCGTCGGCGCCGCCAGCGCGTCGCGCCAGCTCGGCGATGAGGTCCTCGAGGGAGTGGGCATACGGTCTGGCAGCGACGATCTGATCCTGGGCGCGGCGCAGCTTGGCTGCCGCCACCAGCTTCATCGCCCTGGTGATCTTCTTGGTGCTGCCGACCGATTGGATCCGCTTGCGGATTGCTTTCAGGCTCGGCATCAGGAAGCTGCCCCGGCACTAGTTTCCGCAACGAAACGCTTGGCGAACTCGGTGAGCGCTTCCCTTACCATCTTTTCGGTCGGCTCGTCGAGCTGGCGCTTCTCTGCTACCTCGCGCAGTACCTCCGGCTTGGAGTTGTCGAGGAAGGCAAAGAGCTCGGTTTCGTACCGGCGGATCGCCGAAATCGGATACTTGTCGATGAATCCGTTGGTGCCCGCATAGACCAGCATGACCTGCTTCTCGATCGGCATTGGCTGGTACTGGGGTTGCTTGAGCAGCTCGGTCATGCGCGCGCCGCGGGCGAGCATTGCCTGGGTCGCCTTGTCCAGCTCGGAGCCGAACTGGGCGAATGCCGCCATCTCGCGGTACTGGGCCAAGTCGAGACGCAGCTTGCCAGCGACCTTCTTCATGGCCTTGGTCTGGGCGGCGCCACCGACGCGGGACACCGAGATGCCGACGTTGACCGCCGGCCTGATTCCGGCGTAGAAGAGATCGCTCTCCAGGTACACTTGGCCGTCGGTGATCGAGATGACGTTGGTCGGGATGTAGGCGGAAACGTCGCCTGCCTGGGTTTCGATAATCGGCAGCGCGGTCAGCGATCCGCCACCCCGATCCTTGCTCATCTTGGCGGCCCGTTCCAGGAGGCGGGAGTGCAGGTAGAAGACGTCGCCGGGGTAGGCTTCGCGTCCAGGCGGCCGGCGCAGCAGCAGCGAGAGCTGCCGATAAGCAACTGCCTGTTTGGAAAGATCGTCGTAGACGATGAGCGCGTGGCGGCCGCTGTCGCGATAGTACTCCGCCATGGTGCAGCCGGTGTAGGCAGCGATGAACTGCAGCGGGGCTGGCTCGGAGGCGCACGCCGACACCACCGTGGTGTACTCCATGGCGCCGTGCTGGCGCAGGCGGTCGACGACCATTGCCACCGTCGACTGCTTCTGTCCGATAGCCACGTAGAAGCAGAAGACGTCTTGTCCTTTCTGA
>JAZDLZ010000162.1:0-3470 GCA_043801535.1 Pseudomonadota bacterium | reverse complement strand
AACTCCGTGCGTGTCGATCCGCGGAGCCGAGGACTGTTTGAGCGAGCGGGCAAAAACACTGCTCGCCGAAAAGCTGCCCGCCCCCGACCACCGAGGCTCCTTAAGTGACTGGCATTGAGACTAGCGCGAAGCTGGTGTATTGCTCGCACCCCCGAATGCCTCGTTGCCGCGGAAGGTCCAGGTTTCTTCCTTGCACTTTCCCCAAGGCAAGAGGATCGGCTGCATGTCCTCGGCCGGAGTCTCGACGAAATTCTCGGCATCGAAGCCAACCGCTTCACCGGAGCTGATCACCAGAGCAAGACCTCGTGTTCCCTTCTTGCCAGCAGCAAGGGGTTGGAGCGCCCACCTGTTCCTGATGCTACGATCGTCGATGACCTTGGCGATTTCGTGGGCGAAGATACGGGCGATCGACCCACTGGCTGACAGGACGAAGACTGCCACCACTTCGCGCGAGCCGTGACGCCCGCGCTCGACGTAGCGAACAAAGACTCGAGAACGTCCGTCGGCGGCAAGGTCGACGAGGCGCGCTTCGAGCACGTCGGCAGCGCTGGTTACCGGCAGCTCGACGTAGGAGTATCCTGCTGCCAGCATTCCGATGAAACGACCTCCAGCAAGGACTCGTTCGGGGCCAGGCGAGCCGTCGAGATCAACGAAAGTGTTGAGATAAAGGTCGCTCGTTCGCAGCTTGACCTCGGAGAGAAACCACTCTGCCATTTCGGCGCCCTCGTCCGTTACCAGAAACCCCGGACCGACCTTGACGGTGCCGCCTGTCCTTGCTGCCCCGTTGCCTGTCTTGGGTGCCCCGCTGCTCCGGTCGGAATCACGTACTTCGATCGAGAATGGAATGCCGGCAGAGGTCTCGCTCCACTCTGGCAGGTCTCGCAAACGAGCTCCGACCTCGACAGCCCAGCCGTTCGTTTGCAGAGACTCGGCGATCGCCAGGCCTGCTCCCTTGCTGGCGCCGGTGACACTGAGCCGCCGTGGAACGGCCTGGTCCGGATCTGCCGGGAACACCTCGACCCGCACTCCGGCAAGAAGCAGGGCGACGTGGTCTTCTTCCTTTTTTCCCTGCTTGGTGCGGAGCAGGCTCTCGTCTGCGATCTCGATACTCAGGTAGAGTTGCTCCAGGTCGTGATTGCAGCGCACGGTGGCAATGGCATCCGAGCTTTCGCTTCCTCGCGATGTCGAGCCAGGCACTCCCTTCCAGTCATCGAGGAGCCCATCCACGACAATCACCCCTTTCTCGGCCAGTCCGCACGCTTGGATCATTGGCTCTGGCGCTGCTGCTCCGCCGGCTCCCCCAGCGGCGACGGCAGCGCCCACCACCCAGCAGGTGCCCAGGCAGCTGGCGATGATGGCGGCGATCGGGATAGGACCTTTCGACACGGATTGCATAGCGGTTGGCATGATAGACGATGCTGTCTCTGCATGTTATAGACTTCCGCCATGTTAGAAACGCTCTCCCGGGGTTTCCGGGCTGCCAAGCAAAGGCTTTCCGGGGTCGCCGAGCTCAGTGAAGAGAACATCGAGGAGGCTCTGCGCGACGTACGGATGAGCTTGCTCGAGGCCGATGTCGAGTTCAAGGTGACCAAGGCCTTTCTGGAGCGGGTGAAAGAAAAGGCGCTTGGCGAGCAAGTCCGGCTGCGGGCCCGATCGAAAGAGTATGGGGTCGTCCAGATAACGCCAGAACAGGCGTTCGTCAAAATCTGCCAGGACGAGCTGGTCGAAATGATGGGGCCAGTCGACACCGAGATCCAGTGGGCCAAGAAAGGACCGACTGGAGTAATGGTGGTCGGGCTGCAAGGCTCCGGGAAGACCACGACCGTAGCCAAGCTGGCGCGATGGCTGGAGAAGTACCACAAGAAGCATCCGCTCTTGGTTGCTGCCGACGTCTACCGCCCAGCAGCCGTCGAGCAACTCCAAGTCCTCGGCGAGCGGCTCGAGATGCCGGTCTTCTCCGATAGCGGGCGCAGTCCGCCGGAGATCTGCGAAGCAGCAATGCAGTACGCCCACGAGAAGGGGCGTGACGTAGTGCTGTTCGACACCGCAGGTCGACTGGCAATCGACGAGCCGCTGATGCAGGAGCTCGAGGAGATCAACCGGCGCTCTCGCCCGGCCAACATCTACCTGGTCTGCGACGCCATGATCGGGCAAGACGCGGTGAACACCGCGGCAACCTTCCACCAGCGGCTCAACATCGACGGCGTCATCCTCACCAAGCTCGACGGTGATGCTCGCGGTGGAGCAGCGCTCTCGATCAAGGCGGTCACTGGCCGGCCGATCAAGTTTCTCGGCATCGGCGAATCGCTGGACAAGCTAGAGGAGTTCCGACCTGACGGGCTCGCCAGCCGCATTCTCGGAATGGGCGACATCGTCGGCTTGGTCAAGGATTTCGAGGAGGTCGTCGACGCCGGGAAAGCCGAAGAGGATGCCATCCGGATGCTCAAGGGGAAGTTCGACATGCAGGACTTCGTCGAACAGATCCGTCTCGTCCAGAAGATGGGCTCCCTCAAGGATCTCGTCGACAAGATTCCACTCATCGGCGGCATGATCCCCGAGAACGCGAACCTCGACGATCGCGAGCTAGTCAGAATCGAGGCGATGATCAACTCCATGACCGTGGACGAACGCCGCCATCCCGAGCGTTTCGTCTGCACCTCGTGGGAGGAAATCACCTCGCAGCAGGGGAAGAAGGTCAGGCGCCGGAGTGCCGACTACGTGGCGAGCCGAGTACGCCGAGTTGCCTCGGGCTCGGGAAGAAAAGAATCCGACGTCAAAGATTTGCTCTACAAGTTCGCCATGATGCGCCAGATGATGGTTCAACTCGGCGCATCGACAGGTCTTCTCGGGAAAATCCCGGGCTTCAAACAATTCTCCCAGCTCAAGAAGGCCATGGACATTGGGTCCCTCGTTGGCGGACAGATCCCTGGCCAGCCAGCAGCAGCCGGCTTGGGCTCGATGGGCATTCCCAACCTTCCACCTGGATACACCCTGCCTGGGACGCACTCTGGCGGCCCGCCGCCAATGCGGAACGCCGTCAAGGCCAAAGAAAAGCGCAAGCGCAAAGACGCCCGCAAGCAGAGGAAGAAGAGCAGACGGCGGTAGGGTTCCCACCTCTGCTCAGTCGCCGTCGCAAAATAACTTGAACAGTCTCGCCGCCGATTCATCCCGGCTGGCTGCGTCGCTCGTCGGTAGTAGGGCGGCTGCGAGCCCTCGCCGGCAATGGCATTCACTTGAAATCACCCAGCCGTTTGCTTAAGGAGCCGCCGCAGATATTGAGGTGTTTTCTCTATTCAACCGCGACTAGACTACTGCCGCCTCCGGGCTTATAGCCAGCGTCCAACAGCTTTGGCGGCAGATTGATCTTCGAGCCATCCACCGCAAATACCCGACGTCCGAACCATCTATGTTCTGCTTCATGCCGCGCAGCGTACGTCTCCACGATCTTGGCGTTGAGGTCTTTGAAAGCA
>JAZDLZ010000141.1:0-5546 GCA_043801535.1 Pseudomonadota bacterium | reverse complement strand
GGGGGGGCGGCGAGGGCTCGGAGCCGCCCTTAGACGACGGGCATCCGCGGGTCTTCTGCTTTGGCGGATCCCAGGGAGCGCGCGCCGTCAACAAGCTCATGGTCGACGCGGCAATCGAGCTGCGCGCCGCGGGAATGGAGCTGGCGATCGTCCACCAGACGGGCAAGGACGACTGCGCCGCCGTGGCAGAGCGCTATCGCGCTGCTGGGATCGGTGCCGACGTTCGTGAGTTCATCGACGACATGGCCAGCGAGTATGCGCGTGCCGACCTGGTAGTGTCGCGATCGGGCGCTACCACGGTTGCCGAGCTGACGATCATGGGCCGGCCAGCGATTCTCATCCCTTTTCCCTCGGCAGCCGACGACCACCAGACGAGCAACGCTGCCGAGCTCGTCGCTGCCGGAGCGGCGCTGGTGCTGAAGCAGGCCGACATCGACGGCGCGAAGCTGGCAGCAGTGATCGGCTCCCTGGCGCAGGATCCCGATCGCCTTGAACAGATGGGCGCTGCCATGAGATCGTTGGGTCGTCCAGGTGCAGCGGCGGCAATCGTTGATTGGCTGGAGCAGGCAAAACGATGATTTTTCGCAAGCAAGACACAAAGATTCACTTCGTCGGGATCGGCGGGATGGGCATGTGTGGAATCGCCGAAGTGCTCCTGAATCTTGGATACCGGGTCACCGGCTCGGACGTTCGCGAAACGGAGATCACAAGGCACCTCCAGGAGAGCGGCGGGTCGATTGCCTTTGGCCACCGCGCCGAGAACGTGGGCAACGCCGACGTGGTCGTCATCTCGTCGGCAATCAAGGGCTACAATCCGGAAATCGAGGTGGCGCGCGCCCGCGGCATTCCCGTCATTCCGCGCGCCGAGATGCTCGGGGAGCTGATGCGAATGAAATACTCGGTGGCGGTGGCGGGCTCGCACGGCAAGACGACCACCACCACCATGATTTCCCATCTCCTCCTTGCCGCCGGCCTCGATCCCACTGCAGTGATTGGTGGCCGCGTCAACTCGCTCGGCCTCGCCAACGCCCGGCTTGGCCAGGGAGAGTATCTGGTGGCGGAGGCCGACGAATCGGACGGGTCCTTCTTGAGGCTGGCGCCCACCCTGGCGGTGGTAACCAACATCGATGCCGAGCACCTCGACCACTACGGCACCCACGAGAACATCAAGAAGGCGTTCGTCGATTTCATCAACCGGGTTCCGTTCTACGGCCTGGCAGTGCTGTGCCTCGATCATCCGCACGTGCAGGCGATCCTTCCCCAGGTGCAGAAGCGGTTCGTCACCTATGGCGAGGCACCGCAGGCGGATTGGCGATGCCGGGACATCTGCTTCGACGGGCTGCGGACCACGATGGTAGTTTGGCGGCGGGACACCGAGCTCGGCAGAGTGACCCTCGGCATGCCTGGTCGCCACAACGCGCTGAACGCGCTCGCCGCGTTCGCCGTGGCCGACTTCCTCGGCATTCCGTTTGCCACCTCGAAGGAGGCGCTCGCTTCTTTCCAGGGAGTGCAGCGGCGCTTCACCGTGCGCGGCGAGCACGACGGCATCATGGTCGTCGACGATTTTGGCCATCATCCGAGCGAGGTCAGGGCAACCTTGGCCGGCGCGCGAACCGGCTTTCCGGGGCGGCGAATCGTGGCGGCGTTTCAGCCGCACCGCCACTCGCGCACGCGCGACCAGTTCGAAGAGTTCTCGCGGTCCTTCTACGACGCCGACTCGGTGGTCATCTGCGACGTCTTCGCTGCCGGAGAACAGCCAATAGCCGGGATCGACGCTGGCAAGCTCGTCCAGGCGATCAGGCAGCACGGGCACCGCGACGTGTCCTACGTGCCAGGGCGCGAGGACATCGCTCCCCACCTGCGAGACCGCGCGCGCGCGGGCGATATTGTGATCACCCTCGGAGCCGGCGACATCCAACTGTGCTGCGGCGAGCTCCTGGCATTGCTCGGTTTTCCCGATGGTGGTTGTGCTCGCACGAAATGACGCGGGATAGGAGAGCATCGGCTCCAACAGTTGTCACGCCTGTCGATCGTCTTGCCCTGGAGCGAGCCGCCCGCGGGGTGCTGCGCTGGGACGAGCCGCTGTCAAGGCACACGACCTTCCGAATCGGCGGGCCAGCCGAGGTCTGGTTCGAGCCCGTGGACAGCGACGATCTGCGAACGGTGGTGGCTCTGTGCCAGGAGAGAGGACTGCCGTGCTGGACGATTGGCGGCGGTTCGAACCTGCTCGTGCGCGACGGTGGCGTGCGTGGAGTCGCTATTGCCACGCGCCGTCTGCGCGGGCTGAGACGGCTGGAATCGGAGCTGCCAGCCGGATCGTGTGTCGAAGCAGGGGCAGGACTCGCCACTGGAAGCCTGCTCGCGACGGCGACCACCTGGAATCTGGGAGGCCTGGAGCTCCTGGCCGGAATCCCTGGCACGGTAGGCGGTGCGGTGTTCATGAACGCGGGCACGTACCTCGGCACCATGAAGGACGTCACCAGGGAAGTCCGGTCGCTGCGCATGCGCGACGGCGTCGAGATATGCCGTCCTGCCGGACAGTGCGGCTTCGGCTATCGACACACCTGCCTTCCGACTGACGAAGTCATCACAAGCGTCCTTCTCGAGCTCACCGCGTGCCCGCGTGACCTCGTCGAGGCCAAGGTTCGCGACCTGCACGCTCGGCGAAGAGAGCGCCAGCCCAGAGTAGCCAGAGGCGGTGGCGCCAGAGGCGGCGGCGGCGGAGTGGCAGGCTCGATTTTCCGCAATCCGGCACAGGGCGCGGCCGGCAAGCTGCTGGAACAGGCAGGGATGAAGGGCAAATCGGTGGGTGCGGCAGTAGTGTCGCCACATCACGCCAACTGGATAGTGAACACCGGTGGCGCCACCGCCAGCGATGTGCTAGCGCTCATAGACATCCTGCGCGACCGGATTTTCACGAAGCTGGGCATCGAGCTCGAGCTCGAGATACGGGTGGTTGGCGAGGACGATGATTGTCGTGCAACGATTTCGGGTTGAGCGGGACGGAAGTTTCCCTATTGTTTTTTCTGGAGCAAGGAAGATGAACGAGACGAGCGATCCAAACCGGCGAGAGAGACCGGAGACACGAGAGAGACCCAAGAGAGTAGCAGTGCTGATGGGCGGGCTCTCGGGCGAACGAGAGGTGTCGTTGCACACGGGAGAGGGAGCACACCGAGCTCTCGTCGAACGAGATTACCAGGCGACCATGGTGGACTGGACGGAAGGCAGCGATCTCCGCGACGCGCTGCGGGGGTGTGCGCCCGACGCAGTGTGGATTGCCCTGCACGGAGCCTATGGCGAAGACGGCTGCGTTCAAGGGTTTCTCGAGTGCCTGCGCATTCCCTATACCGGCTCCGGTGTCACGGCCAGCGCGCTCGCCATGGACAAGGTCCTGTCGAAGCGGATCTTCGACGAGCAAGGTGTGCCCACTCCACCCTGGAAGACCCTGTCTGCCGGCGCCGATCCGTACACCCTGGCTGGAACCCTCGGATATCCGCTCGTCGTGAAACCGTCGCGGGAAGGCTCCACCCTCGGTCTTGCCATTCCCAAGAGTCAGGAGGAGCTGGCCGAGGCAGCCGAGCAAGCTGGCAAGTATCACGGCGAAGTGTTGTTCGAGCGCTTCGTCGCCGGTCGCGAAGTATCGGTCGGCATTCTCGAGGGTAGAGTCCTCGGCACCGTGGAGATCCGACCCAAGAGCGGAGTGTACGACTACGAGGCCAAGTACTTGCGGAACGACACCGAGTACCTGGTGCCAGCCCCACTCTCGCCCACTGTCGACCATGCAGTCCGAGCGGCGGCGCTCCGGGCATACCAGGCGCTGGGCTGCTGGAGTCACGCTCGGGTCGACGTGCGCATCGACAGCCGCGACGGCGTGTGGGTTCTCGAGGTCAACACCCTTCCGGGAATGACCGGGACCTCCCTTCTCCCCAAGATCGCCAAGCACGCGGGCGTCGACTATCCGGAGCTCGTAGAGCGCATCTTGCTCATGGCCAAGCTGCAGGTATGAGGCACTGTCTGCCTCTGCCTCTGCCTGCCTGACCGGCATTTCGTCAATCCTGGCGACGCCAGACGGCAAGAACGGCAGCCGGGAAAGCCAATGCTCGGGGACACGGCTGGCGAGGTGTCGCCTATCACGGCAGAATGACTGGGATTCCTTCGCGGTCCGGCCGCCGCCGTGGTCACTGCGCGGATTGGCGCGACTCGTGCAAGGCAAAGCAGAGCAGAGCAGAGCAGAGCACTCACTCACCCGCCAGGAGATTATTTCGCGCGGTGCGTCGAGCACCCAGAAGGGAAGAGATCATGACTATTGGTATGTGCGGAAGGCTCGCCCTCCCCGATCCGTCGGAAATGCGCGAGATATTGGTCGACACCAACGGCGACGGGTTTGTCGACGAGAGCGAGAACGAGACCTGGCTAGCGAAGATGCAGCAGAATCGACAGGAGGCGTTGACGATGCTTCGGTCTGACTCCGCGATCGCTCAGCAACAGCTACTGGCCAGCCTTCAGGCGGACAAGAACGATCCCGATCTCGACTCTGCCGTTCATCGCTTGCGCCTGCTGCTAGACAGTCTCGCCTCGGCCTCGGACAGGAGCTACGATCCGAACGGCGAGACAGCCAAATCGCTGGACAGTCTTCTCTCGATTCAGGCGTGCTCCTAGCTCAGTCTCGAAATCGTCTGATCTGGATCCGTCAGGGCGATAGCCAAGAGATCGCCAGCCCGTCCGCCAGGTTTGCCTGGCAGTACGAAGTCGGATCCGACCAGCTCCACCAGAGGTGCAAGCACGAAGGCACGGCGGTGAAGGCGGGGGTGCGGGAGGAAAACGGCTGGAGGTCCTGGGTCGTTCACCTCGAGATTGCCAAAGAGGAGGAGGTCGAGGTCTATCGGTCGTGGTCCGTCGGGGATCTCGCGGGTTCGGTCACGGCCGAGGGCGCGCTCGGTGTCGAGCAGGCGGGCAAGAAGAGTGCGTGGCGTGTGCTTGCTGCCGGGAGCAATACGAAGCTCGGCGCACGCATTGAGGAACGGTGGCTGCGGTATGCCACCGACTGCCGCGGTTTCCCACAGAGACGACAGCCGAACTGCCACAATACCCGGGGTTTGGTGAAAGGCAATCACTGCCCGGTGCAGGGTCGTGAGCACGTCACCGACGTTGCCGCCGAAACCGATATATGCGTTACAGGATGCAGTGTTTCCTGCCAAGTGGCACTCCATCGACTCATCGTCATCGTCGACTCACCGTCGCCGCGGGGCAGTAGGCCAGCAGCGGATGAGCCGAGTCGCAGCCTAGCGTAGTACGCTACCTGTGAGCAAGAGGGACAGGGACAGCAGCACAGCAAACTTGGGTGTGTCCCGATCGGTCAACGGGCTAGCCGTTCTCGGTCCCCTGTCCCCTGTCCCTTGTTCCTAGTTCCTAGTTCCTTGTTCAATTCCGACGACGACGAAGGGAACAAGGAACTAGGGACAAGGAACCAGGAACTGGAACATCCCCCCCGGTACGGCTCGCACCTGAATAGGCGGCCGGAATCCCGGATCAAATCAATCGGTTGG
>JAZDLZ010000139.1:0-5277 GCA_043801535.1 Pseudomonadota bacterium | reverse complement strand
GCGGTTCCCCTCCTCGGAGAGGGAGGACCCGTCGGAGGTCTCCTCCGACGGGGGGCGGCGAGGGCTCGCAGCCGCCCCTAGATCGAGGGGCGGAGGGGTGGTCTTGAGGCGCGCTAGCGCCGGATCAGGGACAAATCGCTGAGTCTGGAGGCGAAGGTAGGTTATGCTTGGGGCGTGGGCGCTTGCCCTCATTGTCGAAAGCCGCACCCTCCAGGGGTGAGTTGTCCTCTGGTCGGCGAAGATGCCGAGTCAGGTCCCCTTTGTCCCGGTGACATCGTCGACCAGAAGTACCGGATCGTTCACCCGATAGGCTCAGGCGCCATGGGGATCATCTACGTGTCGCAGCACCTGACGCTCGGCAGAAACGTCGCAATAAAGACTCTGCGCAAGGAATTGGGTCATGACAAAGCCCTGGCATCGAGATTCGAGCAGGAGGCTCGTGCAGCGAGCGCCATCGGTCACCCGAACATCGTGAACGTCTTCGATCTCGGACGTACCGGCGATGGCAGCCTGCACATGGTCATGGAGCTACTCGACGGCCGGTCATTGGCGCAGATCCTCGAAGTCGAGCCGGTTCTGGCCATAGATCGCTCGGTGCGAATCATCTGTCAATCTCTGAGCGGTCTGGCCGCTGCCCATCGTCACGGAATCGTTCACCGAGACCTGAAGCCGGAGAATATTTTCGTCGTCGAAAGCGAAGATACCCCCGAGTTGGTGAAGTTGTTGGATTTCGGGATCTCCAAGGTGCTCTCCCAGATCCCGGTCGTGCCACAGATGGCGAGCGGTCGTCGTGGTACCGCCTGCGGCACCGTCATGGGTACGCCGGAGTACATGTCACCCGAACAGGCGCGCGGTCAGATCGAGAAGATCGATCACCGGACAGACATCTACGCTGCTGGCGTTGTCTTGTACGAGATTATCTGCGGTCGAACGCCGTTTGTCGGACACAACTACAACGCCGTGTTGGCAGCGATCCTTGCCGGCGAATACCCCGGGCCGCGCACCATTCGTTCTGGTGTCAGCGTCGAGTTGGAGGAGATCATCGCCAGAGCCCTCGCCCCGCATCGGGACGATCGATGGCCAACGGCGGCAGCGATGAGAGATGCTCTGGTGCGCCTCCAGTCTGGAGCGCCGGCTGTCGTGGCTGCGCCGCCGGCAGGCGCCTCCAATGCGGCGAATCCTGCCCACGGCTTGGCGCCAGCAGCGCCTCAGCCCAGAGCGGGAGGTGCTGCCATCGTCGAGTCTTCGCCACCTGGATGGGCGTCATCGCGGCTGGCAGCCAGCGACCCGCAGAACGCCATCGGAGCAGGTGGGCCTCAGTCTGCTCAGCCAGTTAGCGGGTCACCATTCCAACTGTCGTCGATGCCATTGTCGGCGTCGTCGCCGCTGGCGCAATCGTCGCCACCAGGACAGTCACCGCAGTCGTTGCAGTCGCCGGCGGCCGCGCAACAGGCTGCTCAATTGGCGATGCTTGCTCAATCGGCTCAATCGGTGCCGATACCGGTGCCGATACCGGTGCCGATACCGGCGCCGGCGGCTGGCGTTTCCGGTGCGCCGAATCCGTCGCCGGCACCTTCCGGCACACCAGGTGGCCGCACCGATGGTCAGAGAAGGAACGAGCCAGCGACGTCTCCTGGTGGAGGGTCGGCGAAGGCACTCACTCTCGAGCATTCTCCGGGCGGACAGTCGAAAAGAGGTGACGGCGGAGCGGCAATGAGAGCGCTGACTTTCGAGGAGGAGTCGCCGGCGGGAAGCTCACTCACCCTCGATACGTCTTTGCCAGGCCATTCTGCATCGCTCGACGGTGCCGCAGGGCGCAGCTCGGCTGGCTATCATGGCGCCAGAGGAACACCAGGCGGACATGGTGCGCCGCCAGGATTGGCGTTGGGCACTGCCAGGGCTGCCGATTCCGCGTGGCATTCTTCGCGACGGAGGCATGACTCGTTCGGGGGGCCGCAGTCGGCAGGACGACAGGGACAGTCGCGCGACTCGTACCGGACAACAGAGCGTGGTAGTGAGCCCAGGAGAAGGTTCCTGTCGGCGCCGCTCTTTGTTGCTGCCGTGTCGCTGTTGTTGGTTGCCGGTGGGGTCGTGGGCGTTTGGCAGTACCGCAACTGGGTCAAGAAACGACCGGTCGACGTCGAGGTGCGGCTCTCGGTGACACCGGCGAACGCCGAGCTCGTCCTCGACGGAAAACCGCTTGGCGACACCGCGCTCACCCTGCTTCAGGAATCGACTCATTCGCTGATAGTTGCTTCCCCGTTTCATCTGACCCAGTCCGTCTCTTTCACCGTTTGGCCTGGACGTGAGATCGTGGTTCGTCTTTCGCACCGCCTGCTGCCGCTCACTGTCTGGGATCCGGCGCCAACCAATGCCGAGCTAGCTTCGGCATTCCCGACGGGACGGCCGAGCGGTCAGCTCGACCTCGAATCCGCCTTTGCGAAAGTCGACTATCTCCACGATTGCCTGATGAAGACGTCCGAGGAAGCTCATCAGAGCAGGGAGAGCTTTCTCGCTGCGCGATTGGGTACGACGAGCTGGCGAGTACCCAGGATTATTCGGATCGGCGGAGAGGGGCTTGCCTTCTGCCGGAGACTGGTCGCCCAGTCCTTGGTTTCCGAGCCTCGCTTGCCTCCTCTCGAGGCTGCTGCTGATGCCTATGTCGGCGGGCTTGCCAAGCTGCAACCGGTGTTGAACGAAGCGGCGGAGTATTATGCTTTGCGAGCCTATGTCGACGACAAGCATGCTCGCGGCCGCCTGCTCGAGCCCAGGATTGGCGCTCTATTCGAGAGCTTCACCAGGGCAGACGAGTCGCTCCGTCGTGAGCTGCGAGCGGCCAGGACGAGGTGGGAAAGAGAAGAGCTCGTCCGGATGGAACGAGAGAACGGTCGCAATACGGCATGGCAAATGCGCAACGTGGCATTGACATGTCAAGCCTGGATCAGGGCAGTGCAGGCAGGAAGCGCCGAAACCAAAGAGGCGACAGTTCGTCTGGCCACTCTTCACGAGGCCTACCAGGCTCTGCACGATCACTGCCAGGCATTGCCAGATTCGTGCTCGGGCGGCGGTGGGTCCGAGCTGGTCAGCCAGATAGAGGGTTTTATCAGCGTCGCGCACAGGCTGGCGCCGGAGGCAGGAATGGGCGAACGGCAAGAGATGGACGCCCACAACCGACTCGTCGACGCATTCAATCGTTTGGTTGTGGAGTAGGCGTTGACGTTCCCACGGCTTGCCGTCATCGAGACGATGCTGGCTTTCCTCGCCTGGGGCGGGATGGCCTACGGGGCTGACCATGGAGAGCCGAAGACGTCGGGAGCCAGGAGAACAGGTGGCCGACAACCGGCGATGCCAGAAGAAGACGTCTCCCCTGGTGGCACCGATCATGGTGGCACCAGGCGGCAGGGCGTGACTCTGTCTGTCGTTGCAACCATGGATTTGCACGGTCGCGTCGAGACGCTGCCGATTCTTGGCGGCTTTGTCGCCAACCTGCGCCGGGCGCGGTCTGCCGACGGCGGCGGTGTCGTATTGGTCGATGCCGGTGACATGCTCCAGGGGACGCTCGAGTCGAACCTGGGCGAAGGCGAGTCGGTGATTCAGGTCTACCGGTTGCTTGGCTACACGGCGGTATCCCTCGGAAATCACGAGTTCGATTTCGGACCAGTCGGCATTCAGGCCATTCCGCGCACCCCGGCCGACGACCCGCACGGAGTAATCAAGGCGAGGGCAAAGGAGTCATCGTTTCCGTGGCTGTGCGCCAATCTGCGAGAAAAGGCAACGCGGAAAACGGTGGCCTGGGAGAATGTCGTGCCTTCGGTGGTTGTCACGGTTGCCGGGGTGAAGGTCGGGATCGTTGGCGGGATTACCGGCGGTGCGAGCAATGCAGTGATCGCCGCCAATTTCGTTGGGCTGGAGACTGGCCCGCTCGCTCCGGCAGTTGCCTACGAGGCTGCCAGGCTGCGATCCAGAGGAGCGAGGGTGGTGTTGGCGGTGGTTCATGCGGGCGGTAGCTGCCGATCCTTCGCTGACCCGGCGGATCTCCGATCCTGCGACTCGGACAGCGAGCTATTCGAGCTGGCCCGCGACTTGCCGAGCGGAGCGGTGAACCTCATCGTCGGAGGCCATTCGCACGGCGCGGTCGCTCACTATGTTGGCGGGGTTCCGGTGGTCCAAGCCTATGCCGAGGGAAAGGCGTTCGCTCGAGTGGATTTGGTCGTGGGCACGACGGGCGAAGACGTCGCCGCGAGCATCCATCGACCGCAGCCTCTGTGTCGCAAGTCGCCCAGGCGTCGCGGCCAGGACGGCCGGCGCGACAACCGGTGCGACCCCGGACAGTACGAAGGAGCAGACGTTGTGCCTGATCCGGCAGTGGCCAGAGTACTGAGCCCGGCCTTGGAGCGCGCCCGCGTCCTCGGCTCTCAGAGCCTCGGAGTGTTGGTTGCGAAGAGGATGAGGCGGAGCTCCCACCGAGAATCGGCACTGGCCAACCTGCTGGCCGACTTGATGCTGGCCGTGCGTGACGACGCCGATCTGGCGGTCACCAATACCGGCGCGATCCGTCACGATCTTCCGGCCGGCGTCCTGACCTACCAGCTGCTATACGAAGCCTATCCGTTCGACAATCGCTTTGCCATGGTGCGGCTCAGCGGAGCAGACCTGCGACGCCTGCTGGCAAGGAGCTTGACTGGACGTGGCGACGTCTTGGCAGTGGCAGGAGCCCGGGTATCCGCCACCTGCGAGAAGGACGGGTTGACGATCCGAATCCAGCACCGCGACGGTCATCAAATCCTGGATTCCGAGTCATTGGTGCTGGCCACGAACGATTTTCTGGCCATGGGTCCGCTTTTCCGTTCGCTTGGCCTGGTGGATGGCGCCATCGTCTACGACACTGGTCAGCCAATCAGGGACTTGGCAGCCGAGGTTCTCAAGCGGCGGGGTGGTCGGATCGGCGGCGATGGCGACCCACCTTTCCTCGAGCCCGCAGCGCCGCGCATCGAGCACCCGGGAAGCCTGCCAGTGCGCTGTCGTGGCGGGGGGCGGCAGTAGCCATCTCACTTTCTTGAGGGTATGAACCAAGCCGTTGGTCGTGCTGTTCCCGGTCCCTAGTCCCTAGTCCCTAGTCCCTAGTCCCTTGTTCCTTGTTCCTTGTTCCTTGCCACGCAACCATCAGCTGCATGGCGGCGATAAACAGATTATGGAACGTCCAATTGAACTAGGAACTAGGAGCAGAGGACAGAGGGCCGAGAACGGCCCGCGTCGCAAGGGCGATGATATCGCTGA
>JAZDLZ010000112.1:0-3986 GCA_043801535.1 Pseudomonadota bacterium | reverse complement strand
GGGGGGGGCGGCGCCGCCCCCCCCGCCGCTGCCGACATCGTCAACATCGTCAACATCGGCGAAGAACGCGAGCGACACCCCTGCACTCGAGCTTGCCAGGCAGGCACCAGCCTTGGCGCAGCTTGCCGCCACCAGCCATGGCTGCCTGGTGCTGGTCGCAGCTCGGGTATTCCTGCTACCTGCTCCCGCCACTTCTTTCGCGGACAATACCGCTTCCTTCGCGGACAGCACGACCGGCTCGACGGGTGCTCCCGGTGGCGGCGCCATCCGTGAGCTGGCCAGCCAGGCAAACACCATCGCTGTCCAGGCAGGTCGCATTCTCATTGCCAGCAACGAGCAAGCGCTGATTCTCGACGAGAACGGCAGTGAGCTGACCAGAGTGGCAATCGAGCAAGGCGCGAGCGCCCTCGGTCTCATCGACCGCGGTCGGCTGTTAGTTGTGGGATATGACGCCGGCAACCTCGAGCTCCGGCCGATCGATCCTGGTACCGCCAAGCCCACCTACAGCTTCGAGGAAACGGAGCCACACCCGGTGGAGCGGATCAGCGAAGGCCCGCGCCAGACACTGATAGTGGGCTACGCCAGTGGTCACCTAGGCATCTGGAGCTTGCAGACCGGCAAACGGCTGCGTCGCTTCAAGCTGCACGGCCCGGTCATTCACCTGCTGGTCGACAACACGTCTCGCCACCTGTTCGCGGCCACCGAGGTGGGAGACTACCTTGCGATCGATTTGACTGCGCTCTACCAGGACTACTGCGAGCTACTCGCCGACGTCTGGAGCAACGTGCCGGTAGTCTGGGAGAGAGGCATGCCCGCGCTCGTCAAGCCACCGGCCAGCCACCGCTGCGCCGCCAGCAACCCGGGCGCGTCCACGGGTAGCGGCGCTCGCTAGGACATCACCGAGAACGGTCATTCACTCCGCGAGGGCACTGGCGTGAATGCTATTTCTCGTTGAGCAGATCGTCGACGGAGGCCACGAAGACGGCGCGGCGGATCCAGCTATCGAGCAAGTGGTCGTCTCGACAGTCGAGAATCCGGGCGCGTTGCGCTTCCTCGACTGGAATCTGGCGCGCCGAGAGCACGGCAAGCAAAGCCTGCGCCCGTCCTTCCACCCGTCCTGTGTCCCGTTCCGTTTTCAAGTCCTTCTTGTACTTTTCGACGACCTGCACTGCGAGCTCGGTCCTCTTCAGCTTTGGAATGGTGCTCATCGCTATTTCCTCCAGCATGGGCCGCACGGCCTCGCCAACCGCATCGAGGATAATATCAATGTACAGGGTAGCCCGGTCGGAGTCGAGGCCGAGGGCGGCGGCGATGGCGGCAACGGCGATTGCCTGTCCATGTTCCCCTTTGCCGTGAGCGAGCGTGGACAGAACGGCGAGCTCGGGTTTCGCGTGCGCGCGCTCACCGTCGGTGACGACTGGTACTGCCTCGGGTCCGAGAACCACCGGGACAAGATGAAAGCCTGGACCGAGCTCGATGCGCTTGCGCGCCCAGTTCGCCACCGTCTCGTCGTGGGTGGCGATCAGCAAGCAGGTGCTGCAGCGACGGCGGGCGCGCAGGTCGGCAAGGTAGAGCGGCCAGACCCACTGCTTGTCAGGATCCGCCGCTAGCTGGACCTCGACGACGATTCCAAACACTGGTTTCGTCCCGCTGGTGAGCAGCACGGCGACATCGGCGCGATACTCGACGGGGGCAATCTGCGTGAAGTCGGCGTGGTCGAGACTGGCAGAACAGTGCTCGGGGACAGCTATTCCGAACAAGTCGCGCAAGAAATCGGCGGCCAGCGCTGGTCGCTCGCGAATGAGCATGACGAACGTCTCGTGAAGGAGTGACGGCATAATGGGTGGCGACAAGCAGATCGCGTGCCGGCCACTCCCTCGCTGGAATTCCAGGCGGATAGCGAGCTGCTGGCCGGGTTTCGTGTCCGAAAGGGGGCGTCGGATGTCCTCGGTGTCCGGGCTTCCAAGCGAAGGTGGCCGGAATCCGGACATCGCACGAGCTTGACGGGCATGCACAACAGCCCTGCAACCGAAGCACGGCAGGCAGTGGACGCGGCGATGGCCCAGCCAGGCGCCCACGTGGGCGGCGGCGTGGGCGAGTAGGAAGCAATCCGCAGGACCGGCCACCCCGATCTTGCCGGCGCACGGCCATCGCCGCTACCGACACATCGCTGCGCGACTGGCCAGGGGCGCGATTGAGCACGTTGTTCGTGGTTGTCGAATAGCCCGTCCTCTTGTTCTCCAACGGAATCTGTGGGTAGCCAGCGAATCACGTGCCTGCCCGAGAATATGGCGCCCGCGCAGCCATTTTTTCCGGCTGTCCAAGCGGTATCATCTCGGCGGGCGCTCGCGTTGCGGTTGCTCGGGTTGGGCATTGGCACAGTGACACTGGTATCGGACAGCAGTCCGACCGAGGAGTTGGTGTTGGAAACCGCCCGTGAGACATCGGAAGGAGAGAGGAGTTGGACCGAGAATGGAGAGCAGGTGGAGTTGTTCTCTACGTGGCAGTGGCAGCGGCAGCGGCAGCGGTAGCAGCACGAAGAATGCCTCGCTCCTTCAGCCGGACGAGATGGTCGACCACTTCCGGGTGGTTCGCCTGGTGGGTCGAGGGGGGATGGGCGAAGTCTACCTGGCGCGCGACACGCTTCTCAATCGTCGAGTAGCACTGAAGGTCATTCATCCGCGCTGCCTGGATTCCGCGGACGCGGTGACGCGTTTTACGCGTGAAGCCCAGCTCACCGCGAGTCTATCTCATCCGCACATCGTGACGGTGTACACGGTTGGGACGCACGAGGGCAGGCCGTATCTGGCGCTCGAGTATCTGGAAGGACAGAACCTGCGACAGCGCATGGAAGAGGAGCGGCCGGGGGTGCGGGAGTCGCTGCGCATCGTGCTCTCGATTGCCCAGGCGCTGGTCGAGGCGCACCGCCTATTGAAGCCCGTACGCGTGAGCAGCTCCTCGAAGTAGCGGCGCTCGAGCTCGGCAAGCGCCTTGAGAAAGGGTCGGTCCGTCAGCCTTCTGGTTCCTTCGCTGTGCTCGACCCGCTCCCGCAGGATTGCAAAATCGTCGGCGCTGAGCACCGATCCGTGGGCGCGTAGCACTGCTTCGGCGACCATGTGGACGAGCTCACGGATATTCCCAGGCCAGGAATAGCGGAGAGCCAGGGCGATGACGTCGGGATGCAACTTGAGCGTCCTCGATCCCGTGGCCTTGCTGTTGCTGGCAGCTCTGGCTCTCTCCAGCTCCTCTTGCAAGAGCAGAGGTATATCCTCATGCCTCTGGCGCAGTGGGAGCAGGCGAAGGCACACCACGCTCAGGCGAAAGTACAGATCCTGGCGAAACAGCTTCTCCTTGATGAGCTCGGAGAGACTCCGGTGGGTGGCAGCAATCACGCGAACATCGACTCGGACAGTCGCGGATGCTCCGAGCGGTCGAACCTCTCCGTCCTCGAGCACGCGCAAGAGCTTGGCCTGCTGCAGAGCCGGCATGTCACCAATCTCGTCGAGAAGCAGTGTTCCGCCGTGAGCCTCGCGGAAGAATCCTCGACGGTCCCGGTCCAGACCAGTGTACGCGCCACGCTGCGCGCCGAATAGCTCGGCCTCGAACAGACTCTCGGGAATGGCACTTACGTTCACGGCGACGAACGGACCGCTCCGACCGGACTCCTGGTGGATGCCTCTGGCAAGCAGCTCCTTGCCGGTTCCCGTCTCACCCTCGATAAGGACGGGATAGCCAGTGCGCGCCACCGCCCGCGCGTGCTCGAAAAGCCGGAGCATCTCGGCGTTGCAGGTGTTGGCGAACGGCTGGCTGACAGATTCTTCGATTCGTTGGTAGGCAACAGCGTTGGTGGGGTGTGATCGTTGCTCGTTGGTCCCCCGTCGATGGCGGCGAAACCAGAGCGTCAGCGATACCCGACGTGGACGTGTCTCGGTCGGATGGACATGACAAGGCACCCGAGGGAGCGCAGGCCGTTCTCGGTCTTTGGT
>JAZDLZ010000107.1:0-2547 GCA_043801535.1 Pseudomonadota bacterium | reverse complement strand
TCTCCGAGGAGAATCAGTCGACTCAAGCATTCCGATTTGATAGAGAGGACGAATCGCTCCGCGAAAGCATTCAAATTCGGCGACGAAGGCGGGAGTCGCAATACTTCGGTGCCGCTGGCTTTCAGCATCTGTCGGAGCTCGTCGGTGTAGAGCGGATCGCGGTCGAGGATCAGGAAGCGTTTCCCTCGCAGGAAGCCCTCCTCTGCGTCGGTGAGGTTCCGAGCCACTTGCAGCATCCATCGGCCGTCTGGCTTTGCCGTGATACCAGCAATCTCGACCCGTCTCGTCGCCAGGTCGACGCAGAAGAAGACGTAGAAGCGGACGATGCCGACGAGAGTCAGCACCTCGACGTTGAAGAAATCGGCTGCCACGATTGCGTCGAGGTGGGCATTGATGAAGTCCCTCCACGGCATCCGCTTACGACGTTCGGGCGCCGGCTCGATGCCGTGATCCTTCAGGATGCGCTTGATCGTATTGCGCCCCACCTTGTAGCCGAGGCTCTCGAGCGCGCCCTGGATGCGCGAATACCCCCAGCTTGGGTTCGCCTTCGCCAGCTCGACCACCAAGGCGACGATCTTCTCGTCGGTGCGTGGCCGGCCTTTCCCGCGCTTTGCCGTGCCGTCGTACTTCTTCGCGACGAGCCGTCGATACCAGGCGAGGATGGTATCCGGCGTAGTGATGCTGGCAATCTTCTCGAGGATCTTCCTTCCCAGCACCTTGGCCTTGACTGCGAGCCGACGTCGTTGGTCGTCGGTGAGGTGGATGCGTTGCTTGCCGAGTTGTTCCTTCAGGACACGGCGCTCCTCGAGCAGATAGTCGATGACGTTCTGTTGATGGCGGTTGACCCAGCCGGAGAACGTCAAGAAGACCAACTTCAGGAAGACTTCTGGACCAGACACGTGGGGCAAGATCGCAGCAAGCGGCCGAGAAAGGCAAGAGCCGTTTTGAGCCATTCCGCTCTGTCGGTAGCGGTGCCCCGATGGCTGCTTGCCCATTGGGCAGGGCAGTGGCCATTCGGAGCGGCAGCATCTTGATACGACGGGGGAGATCTCCAGAGGCAGAGCTCCGAGGTTCTTGGGAGGCAGCCGTGGTGGCCACCTCGTCAATTGGCAGGGCAGAATCGCGCTCTCGAAGCTCTCGGGAGGAGCCCCGCTGCACGAGCTGCCAAAGGAGGCGGGGGTGAAGAGATTCTCTGCCGGAAGTACGCGGAGGGAAAGGCGGAAAGCCGAAAGAGCAGCGCGGGAGAATCAGAGTGCGGGGGCAGGAGGCCCGGTGCTGGTGGTCTGAGGTTGACAATGGGGCGACGGAGTACGGCCGCGGCAATCGCCGGCAGGTGGCCACCTCGGACGGAGCGCGGATCCTCCATCCGAGCAATCGCCGCTACGTTCATTCGTAGCGAGCCTATCGAGTAACCCGTGTTACCACATTGCCGTTCCAGGTCACTGTGACCGTGTTTGTCTGGCGTGTTTGGTCTTGCCAGCTAATGGTGGCGATTCCGTATGGTGACGGATCAGTGAGCGTCACGGGGACGCCCCGGACAGAAGCCAGTGCTGTCGCCAGCGACTTCGCGGACGCCCCGTAGTAGGCGGCGAGCGCATCAATCGGGACTACTCCTGATAGGGATGGAAGAGGCGGCCGTACTGCAATTGGTCTTGGGATTGGCTGTCGCGGGATGACCCGAGTGGCGTTTCGAAGCGTCTGGTTGGCATTCAGGGTGAACGAGTCCAGTACTTCCTTGATTTCCCGCTCCTCAGGTGTGCATTCCACAACACCGACTTTTTGAAGAGCCCCCATCTCGCAGCGTACATGTGGGGTCTTTTCGCCGGTCCTGGCATCAACGTCCCACTCGTTGAAGATGTCCGGTCCGGTGCAAAAAACGCTGACTCCGTTGATGAGGGCGCCCGGAGGAACATCGACGGTGGCACCTCGGGCTTCGGTCAGCTGTTTCCGGTAGCGGAACTGGTATCCGCTCTCAACGTGGACAAACTCGTCCGGTCCCCCGACATTGTCCGAGGAAAGCAGGATCTGGCCCTCGACATCTGACGGTTTCACGAACTTGGGCCACTTCTCCGACGTTCCCTTCGGGCATACCTGCGCCACCGCTCCCCATCGACTGTCGCGCAGACACCAGTCGTGCGACTCGATGAAGCAGTCGTCGTTCCCGATACGGTATTCTTGGTAGTTGTATTGTGCGTTCAGTCCATAGCCCTTCCACTTGGCAGGAGTAAACTGTGTCGGTAGGGAACGACACTGCTCCTCGGCTGCATTTGGTCGGTATGGCTGCCCTCCGGGTCTCCATCTATCGTAGTCCTCGATTGGCAAGCATGGCGTACTCGCTGCCGGCGGCTCCGTCCCGGGAGGCTTGGGCAATACCATCGGCTCAAAGCGAATGGCATTCGCAGCACGGGCAGCGTCGGCCGACGTCCATGCAACGGACTCGACCAAGTTCTCCCACGATTGATTGTGTCTCCGGTAGTATTCGCGCACTGCGAACGTCATGCCGAGGACCATGTTGACGACCGTGTGGGTGGCGTACTGTCGGCTGAT
>JAZDLZ010000100.1:0-2755 GCA_043801535.1 Pseudomonadota bacterium | reverse complement strand
AAGTTGGCTCCTGACCGTGCCGGCGGTGAGCGACGTCGGAGAGCTGGACGCACCATCGGCGCCGACGCGCGAGGCTCCGCTGGTGCCGATGGCCTGGGATAGGAGCGTGGCGACGATTTCCTGGAGCTGGGCCTGCACGCTCGTGCTGGTGAGGTAATTGTGGACGGCGGCGGCAATCGCGCTGGCGTTGTGGGCGCCAGCAGCAGCGCCGACGTGGCTGTTAAGCCAGCCGAGGAGCTGCGAGAGCTGGGTATCGACGTTGCTGGCGGCCAGCGCGTTGGGAATGCCCACCACGGCATCGGCGCCGATCCTGGCCGCGCCCGGGCTTCCTGACGTCGTGGAGGACAAGTCGTCCACAACCTCGTCGATGGCAGCCTGGACGTTGCTGGCGGCGACAAAGCCGCGGGGAGCATAGTCGACATGGCTGGCTGGATGGCGATGGTCAGTGCCGCCGAGATGCCCGGCGAGAGTCGAGTCAACCGAGTCGAGTGCTGCCTGTACCGTGCTGGCTGTCGGCGCGATTGCCGACCACAGACTCGAGGTCACCTCGACGAAGCTGCTGGTCACGAAGACGAAGGCCTGGCGGCGGGTGATGTCGATGTCGCCGGCAAGGATCTGAGTCTGCCCATAGCGGCGAAGCACGTCGCAGACCAGAAGCTCGTCCTCCTGTAGCGGCACTTTCGGCGCGGCGCCGGCTGCTCCCTCGGGTGCCTGACGAACGACGATCTGGAACGATTCATCGCGGCGAAAGAAGACCTGCTGGGAATTGCCGTCGGTGCGCGGATCGGAGAGCAACCGGTCGAACTTCAAGGAGACTGCCAGCCAGCGCTCGTTCCCCGCCACCATGACCTCGGTGGGGATTCCCGAGCCATCGACAGCGCAATTCACCCGCTGCCCAGTGCCGAAGAAGATGCGCTGACCCAGGCGATCGTAGGCCCGGGCTGGCGCAGTAAGATCGATGGTGAGGTCGGCAACCGGCTGATGCGGGGTCGGCTCGGCGCCACTGACAATCCCGTGGAGCCCGATGTCCGCGGCCAGGTCGCGGTCTGCTCTCTCGAGGAGCTCGAAGCCGAGGTCGAGCTCGGCCTCGGTCACGCGCATCCTGTAGTAGTAGTCGGCTCTATGGGCCATCGGCGTGACCCTGGTCGACGGCAGAAGAAGGACACGGCACTGCTCTCAGGTGGTCCTGGCTCGTGCCGGTGCAGCTATCTGGCCGGTTGTTGGGGCTGGTGTCCGTCATGTTCTTCCTTGGGCTCCTTTGGCTCGCAGCTTGGAGTGCGACCCTCACCAAGAACAAAGGGGGGCATGCCAGAAACGGGGACGCGGAAAGGATGCAGTCAGTAGAGAACGGAAAGGGCTGTCGATGGCGGCAGCTTCTCTCTCGGATCACTCTCATTTCGCGCATGCCTCCCGGGTCGCGGTTCGGGCAGTCGTGCTGCGCGACCCTCCACTACTACAAGAGCCCGCCTGGAAGGCGTTTTGAGACAGGGGAAATGCAGATCAGTGCAAGAAAGTTGAAGACGACAGCTCGCTGATGCCGAGCTCCCAGTGATCGATCGCTGCTGGCACACCTGGCACGGTCAGGGAAGCGAAGTGAGTGTGCGCCGGACGCATGTAGTCAACGATCGCCCTGGCCTGGCGGCGCTGGGTGTCGGTCAGCGGGACGCCGACCTCGATGCTGAAGGCATAGCGGGCGAACTCGTTGGAGGGACCGAGGATCCAGTCGATACCAAGCTCGGACTCTCCAAGGACGAGTGCATCACCGGAGAAGGGCAACACGGCAACGGCGTCGATGCCGAGGAAGAACCGGATGGCGTTGCGGATGCCGACTGCCGTGCCTTTCTGGCGGTACATCTGAACGAGAACGGCGGCAAGGCGACGTTTGCCGAGGGCATCGAGGTTGAAGGAGAACGGGTTCCCGAGGTCGGCCAGGATGGCATCGAGGAAGGGCTCGGGCGCACGTTCGAGGTCAAAGACGTCTGGGAAGCGGTCGCAGTCGGCGAGGAGCAGGTCGGTTACCTCTTGCAGGCAGGCGATGAATCGCCGCAGGTCGCCGGTCTGGTCGATTCGCCGGTTGTAGCTCGGGAGCATCTGCCAGAGGTCGAAGCGGCGGGATGCAGGACGCGACGGACGGAACCCGGCAAAGGTGGTCCGGTCGAACGGGGCGAGCACAGGATTGCCGGCGAGGTCGGTGGTACTGGTTGCCCGGACTTCGTAGAGAACGTCGGGGGTCATCTCGGTGTCGAGGGTGAGCTCGACGACCGTGGCATCGACCGATGCCGCGACGGCTGCGACAGGGACTGCTGGCGCCTGGAACGCGGCAAACACGAAGCCGGTGCCGTCTGCCGGCAGGACAACGGGCTCGTCGAAACCAACCCGCACTGTGCGCTGGCCAGTAGCCTGGGCAGCAAGACCGCGCGGGGCAGTGCGGTCCTCGATCTGGAAGCGATAGCTTTCATCGAGTGTGTCCGCTCCGCCAGTGATGGCCGAGACAACCCGGACCAAGACCGTGGCTTGGCTGGCAAAGTGAAGGGCGGGATCAAGAACGACTCGCAGGGTATCCGCGGTCTCGACCACTGCAGCGCCGGGTCCGGCAAAGGCAGGCTGGGCGCCTGGATCGAGAGCTCCGTCGAAGGCCAGCATGCCGTCCACCCAGATGCGCGTGGCAGCACGGTCAATGCTGTCCGAGCCAGGGTCCACAAGCTCGAGCGCCACCTTCGAGTCGATGGGTACGTTGCTCTCGTCTGGGGCAGGG
>JAZDLZ010000092.1:0-3723 GCA_043801535.1 Pseudomonadota bacterium | reverse complement strand
CCTCACCGATGCTTTCATACTCGTCCCTCTCCTTGTTGACCCAATTGCAGAGACAATGGCCAGCACTTCCCATCATTGGCTGGCGAAGACACACCAATCCGCTGGCAGGCACAGCAACTGCTGGCACACCTCGAGACGCTCGATCTGTTTGTGGGTTCACCGCCAGCGCCGGCGCGAACCATACCAATGCCTGGTTGCGTTGCGGCAGCGCCTGGTTGGACTACCCCAGGAACCCATCCCTTAGGCTACGTCGTTGCTCTCGTTGTCGTTGCCGTCTCTATCGTCCGCCTTGGCTACGTCTTTTCCTCCTACGGCTTTCTATCGTCGGCGGACGTTCAAGCAAACAAGCGCTTGGCATCCTACGATTGGCCCCCCCCCCCATTTCAAGTGTTTTCTTTCATCACCGATATATCCGTTCGCGTCTGCTTTCGTGGCGTACCTGGCCGCGAAGCGTGATACCTACCGGATGTACACGTGGCTCGACCGATTCTCCAAGACTTGGCGCTCGTCCTCTGCGTTGCCGCGGTCACCACGGTGGTGTTCCGCCGGCTTCGCCAGCCGGTAGTCCTGGGCTACTTGCTCACAAGCTGGGCTACTTGGTCGCGCTCGGCGCCTTCCTGGCGGGATCGCTGGTAGCCGAATCGGGAGAAGGCGGACAAGTCGAGCACCTGGTGCGTTCGGTGCGCGACATCTTCGCCGCGGTCTTCTTCGTGTCGGTAGGCAGACCCGCTATTAGAGAATCCCCTCCACGCGGACGGAGGCATATCCTGGAGCTGCATAACGAGGAAGGCCAATGACTCTGCACAGAATCGAGGCCAAAAGCATTCTCATCAAGCGTCAACGCATCGACTCCTGGTTCGTGGCCCGATATGGCCTCAACATCTACCGAGGCTGCGTGCACGCCTGCACCTACTGCGACGGTAGAAACGAGAAGTATCGAGTAGAAGGGGATTTCGGCACCGACGTGGTTGCCAAGATCAACGCCCCAGTGCTGCTCGAACGAGCACTCGACTGCAATGGCCGGCGCAAGCCGCTGAAGCCGAGCTTCGTATTCCTCGGCGGCGGGGTTGGCGACAGCTATCAGCCTGCCGAGCTGGATCTCGGGCTCACGCGCCAGTGTCTCGAGGTACTCGAGCGTGCCGGCTGGCCGGTGTGCGTCCTCACCAAGTCCAGTCTGGTCGAGAGAGACCTCGACGTGCTCGACCGCATCGACCGCCGCCGCCGCTGTCTGGTCTGCACGAGCCTTTCGTCGGCCAACGACGACGTGAGCTCGCAGTTCGAGCCCGGCGCCTCGCCGCCTTCCGCGAGGCTTGCAGCCTTGCGCAAGGCCAAGCAACGGGGGTTGGCGACTGGCGTCTATCTCATGCCGATCATCCCGTTCGTTACCGACTCCGCCGAATCCCTGGCGCAGACCATGGAACGGATTCGAGAGACCGGAGCTGACTTCGTCGTCTTCGGGGGAATGACGCTCAAGGCCGGCAGACAAAGGCAACACTTCCTCGAGAAGCTATCCCAGTACCTCCCTGGCGCGATCCAACCGTACCGCCAGCTCTATCGGGAGGGCTGCTACAACGGCTGGGGTCACGCGACGGAGAGCTACTGCCGAGCTCTCGACGAACGCTGTGCGCGCATTGCCAAAGAGCACGGCCTGCCGTGCCGCATTCCGCCTCGCCTCTATCGCGACGTTCTCGAGAAGGACGATCTGGTGCAGGTCGTCCTCGAACAACTCGACTACTGCCTGCGGGTGCGCCACCAGCAAAGCTCACCATTCGGTCGCGCCGCCTTCCTCCTCTCCCGCTCCAGCGCTCCCCTGAACACGACACTGGCCTTCCCCGACAACCCGGAAGCAGTCACACCGGCCGTGGAGGAGGTGATCCGAGAAGTCCTGCGTACTGGCACCTCATCACAGCTCGAGTCGCTCCTTTGAGGGTGCTGTCTTGTGAAGTCTGGCAGAATAGTCTTCAATATTGGGGTCGACTACTCACTAGACGATTGGCCAGATGGAGGCACGGGAAGATGACGAGAATATGGAGCCGCTACCCGACGATCGCGATCCTGTCGCTTGCTTGCGCGACTGGCTGTGGCGGTGATTCTACCACCAGTGATCCGCAGCACGATGCATCACCGGGAACACAGCATTCTCTCACCATCCAGATTGCTCCCCTGGGCAGCGGGACAGTCGCCCCGTCCGGCGGGACCTTTGCGCACGGCGCCCGAGTATCCGTGACCGCCAATCCCAATTCGGGATGGCAATTCGATCACTGGGGCGGAGACCTCGACAGCGAAGACAATCCTGCCGAAATCGTCATGAGTCAGGACCGCCTGGTCGTCGCCATCTTCGTCAAACAGGAGAACCCGAGCACAAAGCACACTCTGACCATCCAGGTAGCGCCTGCCGGCAGCGGAACGGTCAATCCAGCGGGCGGCTCCTTCGAGCACGGCAGCCGCGTCTCTCTCACCGCCAATCCCAATTCGGGCTGGCAGTTCGACTACTGGGGAGGAGACCTGAGCGGCGAAGACAATCCTGCCGAAATCGTCATGAGTCAGGATCGCCTGGTCGTCGCGAATTTCGTCAAGGGTGCTCCTGCTTTCCTCGGCGAGAACAACTACGGGCTCCTCGACGCCGGCGACGGAATCGGGAACGACGAGGACCCGAACAGCCTCCTGCGCCGCCGAGTGACCGCGTCTTTGTCGGTCTCCAGCGACAAGTTCCAGATCGGCGATGCCTGGCTGGGAAGGCTCGCCGATGTCACCGGTCACGCCTACGTCACTATTCCCATCAAGAATATTTCCAGCCAAGGCTACTGTCTTGTTCGCATGAGAGACGTCCGCTATCGCGATTCGAGCGGCGACGTGGTCGCCAACGTGGACTCGCGCTTTGTCTTTGGCTCGGTTGGCATCGCCAACGGACAGCAGACCCAGACGTGCCTCGCTCCAGGCGAATGGGGCTTTCTCCTCGACATCAAGCTTGCCGCCGACACCAGTGTCAACGACCCGTACTGGGCTTTCGACAGCGTTCGCTTCGCCCTCGAATACCTCGACCAGCCAGTGACGAATCCTCTGGCCCAGGTGTTTCCTCGCAGCGGACAGCACCTCGGCGAATCGCTCGTCATCACCGTACAGAATCGTGGCACCGTGCCAGCATTCGTGGCCAGAGACAACATGATGCACATGTATCTGCTCTTCGACGATGACGACTGTCCGTTAGTGTGGGGCTTCCTTGACGACGATATCATTCCGACGAGTGGCACCATCGACGTCGGGCTCTCCGGCTCGGTATCGGACGACTCGTTCTACTTCGACGGACTTGCCGTAACCGTCTTCGCCAGCCTCGACTTCATCGACGTGTCCAGCTCGAAGAGGAGCTTCGAGCCCGACGCGTCCCCACCGACACCGTGCTTGCGCAGCCGCCCCGAATGCGACCAGGAAATCCTGGAACGAATGAACGAACGCTGGCAGTAGGAATCGAGCTATTCTCTCCCCATGCGTGCATTGGCTCCCCTCGGTGCTCTAGAGCACCGAACGGTTTGCCTCCCGTCGGCAGACTCGCGGCGGGGGCGCATCCGCTGCGTCGCTCGTCGGTTACATACCGAGAGTATGCGCCCTCCTCGCTCCTTGCGGCTACGCCCCCGGCGGCTTCGTCTGCCGCGGTCCGGCAAACCGATCGGTGTTCTGGCCGTGGGCTGTTTCCCTCTACGCTGGGTGAGTTGGGCTCGGCCAGCG
>JAZDLZ010000055.1:0-2354 GCA_043801535.1 Pseudomonadota bacterium | reverse complement strand
AACACCGCCGGCGCAACCTTGTAGGACGCTCCATTGGCGCAGTCGACCACGATGCGAATGCCGTCGAGCGTGCGCTCTTTGGGGAAAGTGCTCTTCAGGAACACCACGTACCTGCCTACCGCGTCGTCGATACGAGAGGCTCTGCCAATCCCTGCTGGACCGGGCCGCACCAAGGACGAGGACGAAGACGAAGACGAGGACGGCCCCTCGCCTTGAACCATCCGCTCGAGCTCTGCCTCGACTTCGTCGGCCAGCTTGAACCCGTCCCGGGCGAAGATTTTGATGCCATTGTCCTGATAGGGGTTGTGGCTGGCGCTGATGACAATCCCGGCGTCGGCGCGCATCGACGACGTAATGAAGGCTATTCCCGGTGTCGGGAGTGGTCCGCACAGCATGACGTCGGCGCCCATCGAAACGATCCCCGAGGCGAGCGCCGTTTCGAAGAGATAGCCGGAGAGCCGAGTGTCCTTGCCAATCACTATCCGTCCGTGTCTCGCTCCGGTAGCCGTGGCCTGGCCACGAAACCGCGCCGCAATTGCCATACCGATGCGCATCGCGGTCTCCGGCGTCATCGGCTCGACATTGGCAATCCCCCTCACTCCGTCGGTCCCGAATAGCATCCGTTGCATTCTCAGTTCACTCCTCTCCTCGACACGACTACCTCACGAGGCTGAGTCTCGGCTGACACTCCTCTGGGAATGCCGTCGATCAGCACTGGCAGCTTCTGTTTCTTCCCCGTGCCGGCATCGTCACGGACTAGCTCGACTCGCGCACTGACCTGGGCACGAGACACCCGATCGATTGCCTTGCGGCTGCCTCGCAACACTACCACCACCGACTCCGGCTGCACCCCGATCTTGGCAACTGCCGCGGGAGCCACCCCACCAGCCCCCATGGTCGCGACCTTGACGGGAACCTGTCTGTAGATGAGCTCGGCCGGCTCTTCGATAATCTCGACGTCGACGCGCACCATGTTCACGTCGACCGCCCGGAGCCGTGGCTCGGGCAGATCGAGCCCGATTCGTTCGCTGAAAGAGTATGACCGTCCGTCGACCGACACCGGGCGAGTCTGGACGCTCGCCGTCGACTCGATCACGCTCTTCGCGCCGCGGACCTTCACGCGTCGAGGATCGACCGTCGAACGCTCTATCTGGTATCCTCGCGACGGCGTTCCCACGATAGCAGGGGTGACGGTGACCTCCTTGCTGGCGTACTTCTCGAGCTCGAGCCTGATCGCTGGCGGGCTGATCGAAACGACCTTCAAGCCCGGCGGCAGCCTGACCATTTCCTCCAGGAAAAAGAAATCGCCGCTGCTGGCGTTGCTCAGATCCACGTGTATGGGCTCGACATCGTCCTCGCCGAATCGCTTGACCCGAGTCCACGGCCCGCGAACCCGCACCGTGACCGCGTCCATTGGCTCACTCACCAGCACCCGATCCTCGGGCGGAGTATAGACGACCCTCACCTTGATGCTCACCACGGCATCCTGCTCTCCGTGAACCAGCACAAAGAGGCTCACTGCCAACACCAGCGCGATTGCCTTGAGCGCGACGTTGTCGGCAAAGAACCGACGCAAGGCTCTGGCAATCATCACGCTCCTCCGCTTCCGCGTGCAGCGGAATCCGGCCTGACCTCCCGGACCTCGGAGGCGGCGGCAGCTTCCCCACTGGCGGCGGGCTCGATCTTGTTCTTCTGCACGGTGCTCGCCTGAGCAAGAGCGGCAACCGCTTCTGCTGCTGCTGCCGCTGCCTTGACCCCGACCACCACGTCACGCTGGCGGCGTTTCTCTTTGGCGAACAGGGTAAAGAGAGCCTTGCGAAGCGTGGCCGAATCGAAATTCCGAGCGATGTTGCCCTGGAAACACAAGCTCACCTCGCCACGCTCTTCGCTCACCACCAAGACGACGGCATCGGTCTCCTCGGTCAAGCCAATGGCTGCCCGATGGCGAGTACCGAGTGCCTTGTCCATTCTCGGATTGGTCGACAAGGGAAGAAGAGCACCGGCGCGGTGAATACGAGTGCTACGGATGACGACCGCTCCATCGTGCAGCGGGTTGTCGCGCGAAGGGATGAACAGCGACACCAAGAGCTCTCTGGTCACCTTGGCGTCGAGGACCTCACCACCAGCAGCGAACTCGCTGAGCTCCGCCTGCCGCTCGAATACGATCAGTGCTCCGATCCGAGCCTTGGACAGGTATTCGGCAGCGCGCAAAGCTTCTTCGAGAACGTGGGTCTCTTCGTAGGTACGGGTAAAGGCGAACAGGTTGCGCCCGATGTTCACTAGCCCACGCCTGATGTCGTACTGGAACACGACAATCACGATGATAATGAAGTAGCTCAGCAGGTTGTCGAGGA
>JAZDLZ010000017.1:0-7144 GCA_043801535.1 Pseudomonadota bacterium | reverse complement strand
GCGGTTGAAGGCGATCAAGGGGCAGAGCCGCTGATGCCTACTTTCCGCGTGCCGTTGCCCCCGAGCGCCAATCACGGCTATGCCATTGCGGCCAGGTTCAGCCGCAAGCGGGGGTGGCACGCGCGGATGATGAAGACGGAGGTGCTAGAGGAATGGGAGGGTAAGGTCGGGGAGATCGTCGGCGGCTGGGTGCCACCGAAGCGGGCGCGACTCGCGGTACAGATAACCCTCGCTCTCCCCAGGGCGATGCTCCGCCGGCGCGATATGGACGGCCCGGTGAAATATCTCATTGATGCCACCGTAGGGCGACGGTGCGACCAGTGGATAGACCGGCTCGAAGTCGTCAAGACGGTGGGCGACGGCTGGGCCGAGGTGAACGTGGAGACGATATAGGAGGAAAAGACTATGGATGCTCTTTCCGTGCTCTAGCGGCTGGGAAGCGGGAAGCTGATCGCAGAGATCAGCGAGGCGCTGACGACCACAGCCGAGGAGGTGGTGACGACTGGCAAACCCGGCTCGGTGACAGTCAAATTAACCGTGAGCAACGAGGACCAGGGCGACCCGCTCGTGATCGTTTCATCGACGATCAACAGGACGACCCCGAAGCGCGACGGGCGCGGCGCCGTCTTCTATGCGGTCGATGGCGAGCTGCATCGCGAGGACCCGCGGCAAACGAAAATGGACTTCCGACGCATCGATACAAGCACTGGCGAAATACGGGACATCGATGATGGGCCCGGGAAAGTGGAGAGGATAGTCTGATGACAAAAGACGCGAAGGCGGAACCCTTGGCAGCCATTGGCACCCCGGATAACACGCCGCGGATCGTGGTGGAGGCCTACTACAAAGACGAGAGGACAGGCGCTCTCTACATACACCAGGACCTCGTAAAGACTCAGGACCCCTGGGAGGAAGAAAAGCATATCTCACCGATGAACTGCAATGAGCGCTTCGGCGACGTGGAGTCTTTCGTCGACTATGTGAAGCGCTACGGCACGCAGGCGACTTTGCTGACGTGGAACAGCCAGGGCTTGCTGGCGATCCTCGATCACGCGGCATCAGATGCTGAACCAGGCCGGCGGCAGTGGAGAGCTACGCACCCATTCGTCGCCTCTTCTCAGTGGCAAGCCTGGATGCGCCTTGCCAGCGGTCAGGCCGTGAACCAGAAGGCAGCAGTCGAGGCCATTGAGGACCAGGCAGAGGACATTGTTGATCCCCCATCAGCAGACCTCGCCAACCTGTTGCGTAGTCTGCGGATGACGATCAACTCCAAAGCGGAGGCGGAACTGCGGCCAGACGGAACGAGTAGCGTGTCATTCGAGAGGGCTACGAACGTCAAAGCAACTGGTGGCAGCGTCGATCTGCCGGCGTCATTCACGATCTCTATTCCGGTCCACAAGGGCCACATCGACGAGCAGGGGCGCCCAGTGCTATACCGTCTGGACGTGCGACTCAGAACGTCGACCGACAGCAATGAGCGCCTGGCCCTGCGGCTCTCGATCCCGACGGCAACGCGGGTGATTGAAGCAGTGTACGAGGATCGCGTGGCAGCGGCCGCAAAGCTGCTGGGCGACGACTATAAACTATTGCGCGCAGCCGACTGAGGTTATGGAAGTGCTGCGAGTGTTCCCGAGGCGCACGGCCTATACCCCGATCGACGATATGGCCTTCGTCGGGGATCCGCCGCTGATCTGGCCAAATGATGAAAAGCCAGAAGCCAATGAGGTCCACGTCTCGGTGGCCTTTACGTGGGACGTCGACGAGGGGCAACGGCTGGCCGAGGCTTGGCGGCACCACTATCCCATCGTGAAGGTCGGCGGACCGGCAATGGGCTCGAAGCCGAACGGGTTCACGCCTGGCCTCTACATTCGCCGCGGTGTCACGTTCACCAGCCGCGGCTGCAATGGATTCTGCCCCTGGTGTCTGGTACCGCAACGTGAGGGCAAGCTGCGGCTATGTGACCCGATTCCCGAGGGATACGTGGTTCAGGATAACAACTTCCTGCAATGCCCTCGAAGCCATCGGCAAAGGGTCTATCAGATGCTGGCGAGACAGCGGCGAGCGGCTCTCTTCGCCGGCGGGTTGCAGGCGTCGCTGGTCAACGACCAGATAGCCGACGAGCTGCGCGGATTGCGCATCGAATCGGTGTTCCTGGCAGCCGACACGCGAGACAGCCTGTGGGCGCTGGAGAGAGCGCTCAAGAAGTTGGCTTTTCTGCCCAGGCGGAAGCTGCGGTGCTACACGATGGTCGGCTACGGAAACGAGTTACTCGACGAGGCCGAAGAGAGGCTGGAGACGATTTGGCGGCTGGGCGCGATGCCGTTTGCCCAGCTCTATCGTCCACCCGAGGGGCGCGCCGAATACAGCCGCGAATGGGCGGCTCTGGCCAGGAAATGGAGTCGACCAGCGGCGATGATGGCGACGCACAAGAGCAAGCGCTGAAAGGAAGAGATGACTCTTCCTTCCTAGTTGTGGTGACAGGGAGGGCAATGTGCCCTGGCTAAAAATGGATGATCGGATGTACATCAACCAGAAGGTTACTGATGTGAGTAATGACGCCAAGGTGCTTTGGATATGGGCGCTCGATTACTCTGCCGATCAACTCACCGATGGCATCCTCCAGCCTTACCAGGTAGCGATGCTGGCGGGCATACTTCGACTCGCCGATTTCACACCAATCGTCAAGGAGTTGATTGACGCCGGCCTTTTCGAGATGGCCAACGGCAACTATATGATCCACGACTATCTCAAATACAACCCAAGTCGTGAAGAGGTGCTCGCCGACCGAGCAGAGAATGCCAAGAGGCAGGCAGAGTGGCAGGTTAAGAAGAAGGCTGAGAAGCAACGTTATCAAGAGCCAGATAACAGTAAGCCTAACACTGTTAGTGAGGCTGTTAGTAACGCACCTGCTAATAGGTGCCCCGTACCCGATCCCGTACCCGATCCCAATACCCATGCCGAAGTTTCCCCTTCGGGGAACGGCGCCAAGCGCCAGCGCCAAGCGCAGCCCACCCCCAGGGCGCCAAATGCTGCTTATGGCCTTTTTGCTGCTTATTGTCGGGGGCTAGACATCGACCCTTCAAAGGTTCCGAGAGACAGCATGGGTGGCTATATGAAGTCGGCCACGGCTTTGCTTCAAGCCGAGTACACGGCCGATGAGGTGGAGCGTTGCACGCGAGAGACGAAACGGCAGCCATTCTGGCAGGATAAAGCGCTACATCTTCGACAGGTAGCGCAAGAGATTCCACAGTGGAAGCAGAGTGACGGCAAGCCGAAACGGGAGGTCAATGATGGGCGAACCACTCAAGATAGGGGACATCCTGGCGAAGCGGAGAAAGGCGGCGACCTCAGCCGATTTGCCAAGTACGACTGATCCGGGGAAATGTCCCAAATGCGGCAACCGTTGGAAGTACGTCGACCCGAATTGGACAGGCAAGACGTACTGGGACCGGATGCTTGACTGCGATTGCGCTGGCGCCGTTGCCTTCCGTGAGGCTGAGGAAAAACGGAAGGGTTACGAGGAAGATCGGGAGCGGAAGTGGCAGGCAGAGCGCGATGCCAAATGCCCGACTTGTGGGGGCGACGGATACAGGCGGGTGCTGTCAGGTGAGGACCCGTCTAAGATCGCATGTTCCTGCGAGTACGGTATCACCTGGAACATTGCCCAGGCGGATGCCGCGGACCTGCTCCCGCCCCGGTTTCGTGCAGCTCGACTGGCTGACTTCGGCGAGACGACTGTAAAGGCCGTCGGCACGATCCAGCCCGAGAAGGGCGTCGGCTTGCTGATCCACGGCACGGTCGGCACGGGTAAGACGCACCTGGTAGCTGCGTTCATCTACTCTCTTCTTGAGCGGGTATCCTACAGCGACGTGCTGTTCGTCACGATGCCTGACCTGCTCGACAGAATCAGGACGAGTTACAACGCGCCAATCAGGGATGACGTGCTCGAGAGGGCCCTGTCGGTGCCCGTCCTGGTGCTCGACGACCTCGGTAAAGAGAAGATCACCGACTGGGTGCTGGAGAAGGTCTACCAGATCGTCAATCGGCGCTACAACTACCAACTGACGACGATCTGCACGACCAACAAAGCGCCCTCGCAACTCGCCAGGCATCTCAATGACGCGATAGCCAGTCGACTGATGGAGATGTGCCGGGTGGTGAAGTTGAGTGGAGAGGACAGGCGGACGCGATGATCGACACCCCAACCGACCTCGCCCACGACCTCGCCGCCATCGAGCGCCGGCTCGCCGAGACTGCGGATTGCGACCGTTGCTCGCGTCACACGGCGCAGACACACGATCCGACGTATTGCCGGATCGAGCGGGCGGCGCTGCGCAAGAGGTTGGCGAGGCTACGGAGGATGGAGCCGTGATCGTGGAAGAGATGCGGCAGCCCTACCACAGCACGGATTCGACGGCCGTCTATCAGGGCAACTGCCTCGCGGTCCTGAAGGCGTTGCCCGCGGAGTCGGTCCATTGTTGCGTGACGAGTCCGCCTTATTGGCAACAGCGGGACTACCAGGTCGTGCCCTCCGTTTGGGGAGGCGATCCCGACTGTCAGCACGAATGGGGTCGCGAGGTGCCACCGAAGCCGGGACGCGGCAACAAGGCCGGCGAATACTCGATGTCGGCATTGACCAACCCAGATCGGCAGGATGAGATCTCGAGGCCAAAGAACTCCGGGAAGTATTGCCAGAAGTGCGGCGCCTGGCTCGGTGCGCTCGGCCTGGAGCCCACGCCGGCGGAGTTCATCGCTCACCTGGTCGAGGTATTTCGGGAAGTGCGAAGAGTTCTTAGGAGGGATGGCACCTGCTGGATCGTGATCGGCGACAGCTACGCGGCCGGCAAGAACGGCCGCGGCGACAGCGGCGACGGTGGCAGATTCGGGGGCGCGCGCCTCGAGCCAGTGCAGCGCCAGGCGCCGCCAGGCCTGAAGCGCAAGGACCTGGTGGGCATTCCCTGGAGACTGGCCTTTGCCCTTCAAGGCTTTGCCGTCGTGCCCGGCAAGGACCTCCTCCACGCAGCCGATATCCTCGAGCTGGCGGTTGAGCGGCGTGACTGGGAACTGGTGCAAGGCGTGGCAGGCATGCTTCGTGGGTGGAGCTTACTGTCTGAGGTACTCGACCCGCTTTGGTTTCGCTCCGACATCATCTGGCACAAGCCCAACCCGATGCCGGAGAGTGTGACCGACAGGCCGACGAAGAGCCATGAGTATGTGTTTCTGCTGAGTAAGGCGGCGCGGTATTACTACGACGCTGAGGCGATACGGGAGCCATTTTCGGACGAACGGATGGGCAATCCCGGAGGTGGTACGAGATGTTATGCCATTGGTGACAGAAACGATGCAACAGACAGCAAAATGCTTCAATGGGACAAGGGCGCAGAAAGATGCGGTCGCAACCGTCGCACCGTCTGGCAAATAGCCACGCGGCCTTACTCTGAAAGCCATTTTGCCACATTCCCAGAAGCCCTGGTCGAGCCCTGCATCCTCGCCGGCACCTCGGAGCGCGGCTGCTGCCCTGAATGCCTGGCACCATGGGAGCGGGTGACGGAAAAGGGGCCACCCAATAAAGCCACGACGCGGGGGCAACAGAATTGGGCAGCGGTTATGGGGCAGAGAGACAACGTGGGCGGGTTGCCAATGCGAGATGTAGCAACCGTCGGCTGGCGCCCGACCTGCCACTGTGGCCACGAAGGCCCTATGGAGACTGCCGACCTTGAGATTATCGCCACACCGACAGGTGAGCGAGTAGGTGACGACCCGACGATACTTACAGGACGCCACGGCTACAACCGACCACGAGGCGACAACGAGGGTACACGGCCAATGACCCGCTACGAACAACGGCACTATGCTGGGCAACTGCGGAATTCGCCACACCGAAGCGAGATGGAGGATGAGGCGGGTAATGCCTTCGCTCACTACATCAGGACAGACAGGAGCGGCGCGAGGGCCTTGCCATCTGACCTCCTTGTAGCGTGGATTGAGCGTGGCTGGATTGAGCGGGTGACGTTGCCCCCGTGGCGGCCGCTTGAGCCTGTACCCTGCACGGTAATGGACCCATTTAGTGGCTCCGGCACCACTGGCCGCGTAGCGATCAAGCACCGGCGGGCCTACATTGGCATTGAGTTGAACCCCGACTACATCGCGCTCGATCGAGCGGACAAGACTCAGCGAGTGCTGCCGCTGAGCGAAGTGAGGTGAAGCGATGATCCTCGTCGACACGCTCATGACCTACGCCTACTACGGCGGCCAGTTGCGCTCGTGGTGCCATATGGCCACCGACAACCTGCAAGACGACGGGCTGGCAGAGCTGCACGAGATGGCGGCGAAGCTGGGGCTGGAGAGGAAACACTTCCAGCCCGATCCGCGCGTGCCGCACTACGATCTGGTGGTCAGCAAACAGGCGGAAGTGGTGAAGCTCGGCGCTAGGCTGGTGACCCGGCGCGAGCTACTCAAGCGGTGCGAGAGGAAGAGGACAAGGCGATGAAGACGATCACATTGACCGTCCCATGGTGCTATCTGCTGGGGCCTGCCAAACGCTTCGAAACGAGGTCCTGGCTCACGATGCATCGAGGCCCTATCGCGATCCACGCGGCGAAGACGATCCCCGACTGGGTGTACCAGGTATGTGTGCAGCCGGAGTTCTTCGCCCTGCTGGAGCGGCTGGGACTGAACCCGATCGACAAATTGCCGCGCGGTGCCGTGATAGCGACGGCCGACCTGGTGGACATCGAGCCGACGTCCGAGGAGCTGCGCCGGCGGCTCTCTCCGCAAGAGTTGCTCGTGGGGAACTTCAACGACGGGCGCTTCGCCTGGGATATTCGCAACGTGCGCCGGCTGCCCGAGCCGATCCCCGCACGTGGCCAGTTGGGGTTATGGACTTGGGAGCCGCCGGCGGGATTCAAGATTTAGGAGGGGAGCATTGGCTGAGAAACAACCGTTTGCAGAGTGGGCAATCCTGGAGCTTCTCGGACATCGGCGACTGGCTGGGTACGTTACGGAGCAGGAGATCGCGGGCGCTGGCCTGCTCAGGATCGACGTGCCTGGTGATGATGGCGTGGTGGCCACCCAATTTTACAGTCCAGCGAGTTTGTATTGCATGACCCCGACGACCGAGGAGATCGCGCGGGCCGTGGCCAGG
>JAZDLZ010001104.1:0-7192 GCA_043801535.1 Pseudomonadota bacterium | reverse complement strand
ATGCCAGGCTTCTTCCGTCCATGTAGCGAGGAGTCGGAATGCCGAAGAGGTCTAGAACCGTCGGCGCAAGATCGGCGATCGCCGGTTGCTCTCCATTGTGGCCGAGGCGGTGATTGGCGATGAGCACGCCAGGCACTTCCTCGGGATCGATACAGTGATCGCCGCTCCATGCTCGCAGGTTGTCCTCGAAGACTGGTCCACTTGCCACCCCGCGCGCACCGGTCCACGATGCGCGCCAGCCTGCTGCGTACCCAACGATCACATCGGGCGCTCGATCGGCATACGGTCCGTGACAAGCCGCGTGCGCAGGCCACGCCCGACGGATGGCAATCGCACCATCCAGGGGATCGACGAGCCCCGACAGTTTGTTCGCGATCTCGTTGGCGAGCGCGGGCGCGTCGTCCGACTCGACGACACCTCTACCTTCGCGGCCTTTTACATTGAGGAACAGACCGGCGAGCCCAATTGCGTAGGCACGAGTCCGCGACCAATCTACGTCTCGTAGCCACTCGCCGGAACCGTCCTTTCCCTCCTCGACGAATAGATAGTGATTCTCGTGCAGCCAAGCGTTCAGGTTGATGCCACGACGGAAAAGCTTGAACCCGTGATCCGAGACAACGAGCACCAGTGTTCTTGGATCGCTGCCAACCTCGGCGACTACCCGCCCCACAAGTGAATCGGCTCGCGAGTAGGTTTCCTCGACGACAGTCAAGGGAGGAGAGGATTCCCGGGCGCCTGGCAGTCGTGTGCTGTGCGCCAGTACGTGCTGGCGCATGAACATGTGTTGAATCCGATCGGTGCCGTCGAAAACGCATACTGTCAGGCCGCGCGGAGTGCGTCCCAGCATGGCCAAGAGCATTGCCTCGCGCTCGGCGTGATTCGACCATGCCTGCTCGAGAAAGGCTTCCTCGTCGAGCACTCCTTCGTTCAGAGCCCAAGTGTCTTCCGCCAGGCCGAGGGTCGCATAGCGGCCGAGCAGTTTGGCGAGAAACACCGAGAAGGCGAAAGGATGGGAAATCGGCAAGATCGGACGAGCTGGGTCGATGTTGATCGGCGTGACGTAGAGCCGGAGAGCGGGATCCATCCCGAGGAGACGGAAGCGACAGACGCCGCGCAGCTTCAAGCCAAGGCCAAGCGGGAATTCGATCGGAATCCAGTCACTATAGCGTCCGAGCTCCAGGATGAAGCTTCGGCCGCCAATGTGCAGCCGCGCTGCCTGGCGGTTCCGTAGCAGGCGAAGAGTGAAGCTGCGACGCAGCGTTCGCCGGTCGCGGCGAATGGGGTTCTCCGGACCTTCGAGACTCGCCGAGATTCGATCACCCTCCACCACCACCCGTACGCGACGACCGCCCTGCGCACGACCGTCATTTTCGTCGGTGCTGGTGGTGAAGTAGGTGAAGCTACCCTGAGTACCCAGTAGATCGGGAACGCACATTGCCGAGAGAAGCAGACCAGCAAAGCGCTCGGGTGGAAACGTGATCGGGACGCGAAGGACCGAGGAAGGGATGCCGTACTCGCCGAGCACCTTCCAGAAGGACTTGCTGCCACGAAGAGACCGGAGGCCTGGCTTGCCGAGCGGAATCTGATAAGCGCCGAAGGAAAGCGTGCGGCGGGGCGGTTCGATCTCCACCGACGTGAGCTCCGGCGAGTAGGTGGCAGGATTGCGGGTAATGAAGTCGAAGATCCCGTGCCTGGATGGATTGACTCCGGTTGCAAAGGTACTCCAGGCAACTGGCGACATGGCAGGCAGAGTCGTCGCAAGGTCGCGGAGGATTCCTTGCTCGGCGAGAGCACGCATGGCGGGAAGCTTTCCTTTCTGCATGAGCTGCCGCACGATTTCCGGATCGAGACCATCCAATCCGATGATGACTGCCCGACGGATCCGAGGTCTCCTCGCCGGACGCTTCAGGGTGAGGAGGCGCCACAGGCGACGTATCGGCCAGAGCAGAAGACCAAAGAGTGAGAGCATCACCGTGACGACGAGCAGCAGGGTCGTCGTCACGAACGCCACGCCCGCGCCCGGCCCAACGTAGGCGGACGCGACCGACGGTGCCAGCGCGACGGCGAAGAACGAGCCGAAGCCGAGACTTGCCAATGCCTCAAATCGAGCACCGCGGCTCCGAAATGGTCGGGATCGCCTATCCTCTCCATCGAATGCGTCTCTGTTCGACCCAAACGACATTACGCAGATCCTGTTTGATGCTCGATCAATGCGGTTCTGTCTAGTGCCCAAGGTAGCCGAGAGCCTCGAGCTGACGCTTGAGCACCGAATCCATCTTGGCTGTACCGCCTTGGTAGCGACGACGCTGCCCAAACATGTCCGACTGCCGGCGTGCTTTCGAGGGAATAGCCAGCCCTTCGCCGAGATACGTTTCGCAGAGACGACGGGCGATAGGATGACTCGCCGCCAGATCCTTGCGCTCGTTCGGATCCGAGACGAGATCAAAGAGCTGTGCCGATTCTGGCGTCGAGAAGATCAGCTTGAGGCCGCCGGTGCGAATCGATCGCTTGGTGTCAAGGAACTCGCTGATCGCATAGCCCTGCCGACGATCGAGACGTGCTGCCGCCAGATGAACGAGGGATAGGCCTTCCATCGCCGGACCAGGCTTGAGACCGACGACGTCGAGGATCGTTGGCGCCACGTCGACCAGCTCGACGACCTCCGCAACTCGGTGGCCGGCGCGGAACACCTTGGGATAGCGCACGAGCAGGGGAGCGCGGACGAGCTCGTCGTAGAGAGTATGCCCGTGGCCAAGCTTGCCGTGGTCGTTCAGCTCTTCGCCATGGTCCGCGGTGACGACGAGTAGCGTGCGGTCGAGAATACCGAGCTGGCGTGTGGCCGCAAGAAACCTGCCCAAGTGCTCGTCGTGATAGGAGACCTCGCCATCATAGAGGGCGCGAATCCACTGGTAATCGGCGGCCGACGCCTTCTTCCTGCCTTTGGAGATAGCTGCTTGTTCGTGACCGTCGAGCGACGGTCCGATCCAGCCGTGATAGTCCGCCGAGTGGTACCGGCGCCAATACTCTTTGGGTACCTGGTAGGGCACATGGGGATCGATGGTTTGAATGTAGAGAAAGAACGGCCTCTCCTTTGTCTTGGAAAGCCAGGCAAGCGCGTCGCGGTAGACGCTCTCCGCGTCGGAGGGTTTCTTTTCCCTGATGTAGTTGGTGTAGTCGTCCCAACCCTGGTGGAACCCAAAGGTGTCGGAACAGAAACCGTTGGCAATGAAGGCGGCGGTGGCGTAGCCGCCTTTCTTGAGTCGTTCGCTGAGCAGCTCTACCTCGGCAGATAGCACGTCACCGTCCTCCTTGGCACCATGCGTCGACGGATAGAGACCGGAGAGCACGGTCGCGACCGAGGGCTTTGTCCAGTTTTCGTTGGCATAGGCTTTCGTGAAGACCGTGCTTTCCTTGGCAAGCGCATCGAAAACGGGAGTGTGGACGGAAGAGTCGGTATCAAAGGCGTCGGCGCGCGCGGTGTCGATCAGGACGACAATCACGCCGACGGGACGATCGGTCGCTCTGCCCTCGTCCGTCGAGGGAACTGACTGTCGCGGCACCATCAGCTCGGGCTCTCCCCAGGCGGCCAAGCCAGCAGCGCCGTCGGTTGCGAGGCTCAACCCGACCGCACGTCCCGAGAAGGTGGCCAGGTCGACCCGGGCCTCCTTCCACTGTCCGGGAGCAGCTTCGGCACGGAACATTTCCTTTCTGCCGGCGCGGTCGCTGGCCAACCGAACCACAAAGGTGGTTGCGGCTTCGGCGCCGTAGTCGAAGACGAGCGAAGCGCCGGATGGAACCTCGAAATAGAACGTGTACTCCCTTGGCGGCTTCGCGGCAAGCGAACGCAGCGTACGCTCGCCGAGCGTCAGCGGAACCAGACGCGGTGACAGCGAAGGCTCGCTTCCTGCCTGGTTGGACAGCCATACCCAGTCCACGTCTGCACGAACGCCGCCCACCTGGACGCTCCCGAATACCAGGTGGATGTCGAGCCATCCAGGCTGGATGACACCGGCCGCCAGTGGAAAACGGACGATTCCCCACGACGTTGGCACATCCCTGTCGCGGACGTGCTTGCCATCCACCAGCAAGGAAACCCGCTGGCCAGCGCGTGGTGCACGCAGCTTGACGGCAACCTCGTGTACTTGGCTTCCCTGGAATAGCACTCGCAGCGGAACCGAGCGTGAGCGCGCGGCAGCGTAGGTCACGCTGCCGTGAGATTGAGGCTCGCCCCAACCGTTGTGCCAGCCACCAAACGTGTACTTGTGTTGCTCGTTCGTGCCAAGGTCGATCAGCAAGCCGTTGGCACTGACCTCGGCACGGCCGGCTTCGGCAATGAGAGACCGAACTGTCTCGAGACCTGAGCGTACACTCTTCTGGACTGCTGTCTTTTCCGATCGGCTTCCAGGCGAGGCTCCCTCGCCATTCTTGCCTGCCGCACCATCGTTGCAGCCAACTGCGAGCAGAATACCCAGACCAGAGAGAGTCGAGAAAATCGAGAGAGTCGAGCGACGGACTAGCTTTGCGCCTGGGATTCGGAGGCTAGTAGCATCCCCGTTGTCGTGTCCCGCCAGGCACGGGTTGCTGGGCGAGAGAGATCTCGTGGACTCCAGATTCCGGTTTGCGCGCATTCCTTTGCTCTTTTCGTTGACGCCGACGTATCTTCTTGACACGACAAGCGCAGATTCCATGCTGGCGTCATGGAGGTCGATCCGCTTGCCGCGCCTCTCTCGTTCCGTGACGCCCCGGACGCCGACGATGTCGACGTCATGGCGTTCGCGGACAGACTGTGGCTTGCATGGTCCCGGGCCACGCTTGAGTCCGAGAGCGTGTTTCTGGCGTCTCTGGACGGAACGACGTGGAGCGACCCACCGTTCAAGCTCATCGAGGAAGACGGAGCCATCGCATTCCGGCCGTCCCTTGCCCCATTCGGGGACGGCGTGCTCCTGCTTGGCTGTGCCGGCGTCCACCCTGCCGCTCCCTTGCAGCCAGTAGGCGTCTTCGTCAAGCCCGACGCTGCGCCAGCCCGTTTCATTCTTGGCGGCGGCGGCGACGCCGACACATTCGGAGTTCAAGTCGCCTCCTCGCCGATGGCTGAGCGAGCATTTGTCGTCTGGGAAGAACAGCGCGGCATGACCTCGCGAGTGCGTGCTGGCCGACTCGATCGCCGAGGACGATTCGAGGAAGTCGCTCTCCCACTCTCGCATGGTGCGTGGTGCCGCTCGCCCGCGATCACGACCTGCGACGACGGTGCATGGCTCGCCTGGGTCGAAACGAAACCCGGTGCGCGCGGTGGTGCGATCGCGATAGCGCGCGTCGAGGACAGAGGGGCAATTGGCAAATCCGCGTCCGCCGACCAGGCCAACGGCGAGGCGCCCGCGCTCGCTCTTACTCCTGACGGAAGACCACTCGCCGCCTGGCACACGGATGCGTACCCGAATGGATCGAACGGCATCACGCGTTGGCTGCGCGTCGTGCTCCTTGGACGTGATGGAGTCTGGCGGGACATCCCGCTGCCACCACCCAGTGCTCACGATCGCCGCGAGACGGCCGGCACGGATCAAGGATGGGAGTTCCCCTCGGTGGCGGTGACGCAAGAAGGCACGATCTGGATCGCCGGCCGTTCCTCGAATGGCTTTCACGTCGCCAAGGGGTGCGAAGAGAATGGATTCGGACCGCGGCTGGCACTCTCTGACACTTCGTGGGGTGGTCGCGGGAGGCGAGCCTCCGTCCGATGCACCGATCGGCACGGGGTGCTGGTCGCACGCAGCGAACCGAAAGGCATTGTTGTTACCTGCGTCGAGCCGGGTGCGATGGCAACCATTCTGTCCCCGCCTGTTCCAGCAGCATCCGTCTGTGTTGGCTCCGATGTCGACGTTGCGCGAGGTCCGACCACGACGACGAGCCCGACTACGCACTGCAGAGCAAGACCGCAGCGAAACGCTCGGTGCGTTCTCTTCGGCGATATCCACCAACACAGCGCTCACTCTGATGGGCTGGGAAGCGCCGAGGATCTCCTCTCGCGGGCGCGCGACACTCGCGGGCTTGACTTCGCTGCCGTCACCGACCATGACCGTTTCTGCCGGCGAGCCATCGGTCCAGCGACCTGGCGATACCTCTGCCACGTTGCGGACGCTTTCGACGAGTCTGGACGTTTCGTAGCCTTCGCCGCCTACGAACAAACGGGGGCCCGACACCCAGGTGGAGGTCACCGGTGTGTCTACTTCGGGGACCACAGACCTGGGTGTCTGCCCTCGAGAGGCACTAAGGAGCTCTTCGCGACGCTTCGCGAGCTCGGCGGCATCGCTGTGCCCCATCACGTCGGATGGACGGGGGCCGACATGAGCCATCACGATCCCCTGTTGCAGCCGGTGTGGGAAATCTGCTCCGTACACGGCACCTACGAAGGCATCGGTAAGCCGACTGCCTGGCCGGCGCGCGATGATCCTCTGATTGCGGGCCAGCTCGTCAAGGATGCGCTCGATGCTGGCCTTCGCTTCGGCTTCATCGGCGGAACCGATAGCCACGGTCTGGTCTGGCACCACGGCATCTCGCCACGGCCCGACCCTTTTGCTACCGGCCTGGCTGCCGTGCTCGAGGCGAATCTTTCGCGTGCTTCTATCATGCAGGCTCTGCGCGAGCGTCGAGTCTACGCGACCACCGGTGCGCGTATCTTGCTCCGCGTTGAGCTCGACGGCGCGCTCATGGGAAGTGAGCTTCCTGCGAGCACTCGAGGCTTTCTGTTTATCGAGGTCAAAGGAACGGCTCCGTTGGCGATGGTATCGCTGATTCGTGCAGGCGGAGAAGAGCCGATCGAGGGTACGAACGGATGCCAGCTCGCCAGCCGTGTTGCCGTCGCGCTCGAAGCGGATCGACGGTGGGACTACTTCTTCGTGCGGGTGATCCAGATTGACGGAGAAATGGCTTGGTCGAGTCCTATCTGGATTGGATGACTGGCGTGGTGATACTGGCTGCTGCACTAGTGCTTGGACTCCCAACTCGGCAAGACAGAATCCCCGTGGCCGAAAGCGCGAGCTCGATTCTTCTCTATTCGGTCTCCGACCAGAGCGACGATAGTCGAGCGCAACCAGTCCAAGGGCGTGTCCAGGGAGTAGCACGCCATCGCACCCAAGGTGATGGCATTGGCTGTCATCTGTTCGTCGGCCATCGCTAGCAGAGCCACAACTGGCGGACT
>JAZDLZ010001103.1:0-2069 GCA_043801535.1 Pseudomonadota bacterium | reverse complement strand
CCCCCGCGAATCTTCCGCGAAAGGCGTCCCGGAGCGGAAGTTGCCTGGGGACGATGATTCATCCCCCCCGCGAATCTTCCGCTCGCACCCCCGGGGTTAGATCTCCTCTCCGCACCTATTGCCGATTACCTCAATTTGACTGCTGAATGCGGTTGGACTGGCGGGAGGCCTCTCCCAGATTGGCTCGTGTCTTCGGTCAGCTATCTTTGCCGATCAAGCTCTGGACATTGCTATGGCCTTCCGCCCCGCCGACGGTACCCCGAGGCGGCGCAGCCGTAGAGCGCTATCCCGTTCTGGAAGGCATCATTCACCGCCGAGCGATTTGCACCCCGTGATGGTGAACGCAACTTGGTCGCGTTGAGAGACAGGTTCGTACTGGCCCCAGGCAATGCCGAGTCGCTGTCCCGCGCCGGAAACGCTCGTCCATTTGTGTGTTGGATTCGGCGGCACCGCCGCGACCTCCAGGTCAGGGTGCAGGCGGGCTCCGTCGGGCGCGAGTCGGGCCAGATAGACCTTGTCGGGGAGGGGTGACTCCGTGATTTCCACCGCGGGCCGCTGGATCCAGGTCAGAGCTACCTCGGCTCCAGTCCAGATCGCTTTCAAGCCGGCCGCCTTGTCCGTCTTCGTGATTGAGATGGCGCTTCCAGTGGGGGCGCCTGATGCATCGAGGTGCTGGAGCATCACCAGCCTGTCTTGCTGCACTGTCTGCAGATAGAAGAGCAGGAGCTTTGACCCGGTCCACACGAGCCTGGGCGTGTCAGCGTCAAGGTCCGATGGCATGAGGTGTGGGGCCGAGACCATCTCGCCGGTGCCGTTGAAGGGCTGAACCCAGACGCGCTTGCTAGGCGGTATCGTCCGGTAGGCGGCCAGGTAAGTCTGGCCGGCACGGACCAGACTGACGCTGGTTGCCCCCGCGACCGAGCTGACGAACTCCTTGATGGGCGAGAGAGGATTGCCCGCCTTGTCGAGCAGCGCGAGACCGTACCGAAATACCGTGCTGCCTCCGCTTTCCTGGAAGCTTCCCTGAAGGACAGCCGCCCAGCCGCTAGCCGTGGGAATGAGGTCCTGGCACAGGTTCTGGTAGCTCTCGTTGCCGATAGCCAGAGGGCTTCCGAGCGGCTCGCCCGTCACGCTGATTCGCCGGAAAGCAACATGGCCGTTGACCATGCCCGGGTCGCTGAACCAGCACAGAGCAAACTCGTTGCCGTCGAAGGCGAGATTGCCCCAGGTGTGTGATTCTGGGCCGACGACAGTCTCGGGCCCGACGGCAATGCCCGTATCGGTGACGAGGCGCATGCGCACCGTTGTGTGCTCCTGCCCATTCGTGTGCACCCAGATGACGCCGAAGGAGTTGCTCGTGTGAGCCACCTGGGGCGTGACTGCGTCCGTTCCTGGATCGCTCAGGATCGTCGGGCGCTCGACCGTAAACGTACAAGGGCTGAGTCGCAGCGCATCTGGCCTCGAACCTTCATCGAGGATGCCGCCGTCCTTGCCCGGAGCAAGCGCTCCATCGCCTTCTCCCCCGAGCAACGCGCGATGGCTGCATCCGCCCAGCAAGACAGCAAGGACAATCCCATGATTAAGGAGGCGCGTACCGCGCCACTCGTGTCGGACATGCTTGGCGAGCATCTCTCCGCCGTGTGCAAGAGCCGCACCGGGTCGATCCGCCAATGATCCCGAAAGGCAGCGCCAGGCGAGGCTCAGATTCCCGAGGAATCGATCAGGCGCGCTCAGGTTTTTGACCGCACCTCGAACTGAAAGTATCCAGCTCTGATCAGGGGACTGGACAGCTGCCGCTGTCGGCGAGGCGGGCGTCCATTGGAGGGGCTAAACCTTGGAGGGGTGGTTCGCTGTCAATACGGGCATCGGGCATGGAGACCTTGCCGAGGCTGGGCCATTCGCTGTCGATGCGAGCGTCGGGCATAGGAGGCTCGCCCTGCATTAGTCCGAGGTCGACCTTTTTTTTGCCGTCAGCTTTTGCGTCCAATCGGGTCGGAGGACCAGGGGCGGCGCCGCTTGGTCCAACAGATTCATCGATCCTGGATGGCCCTCCGTCCGCGATCACGCTG
>JAZDLZ010001102.1:0-2967 GCA_043801535.1 Pseudomonadota bacterium | reverse complement strand
AGCTGGAATTTGGCTGGCGACCGTCGCTGCAGCACTCGCAGAGCATCGAGCAGCACATAGGAATCCTTGCCTCCCGACACGCACACCATGATGCGGTCGCCGTCAGCGATGAGGCCGAAGTCGCCGACCGCCCGTCCGACTTTACGCACCAGCGATCGCTCCAGCTTCGAGGAAAAACGGAAGGCACCGAGCGAACGGTTTTCGAACAGAGTGTGCGCTCCGTCCGCCGCAGGATCGGAATCCCTCACCGAGCGCCCTCCATTGGCGTCGGCGCAGTCGAAGACCGCCTCATTGAGCCTCCGTGGCAGCGTCGACTGGCAAATCCTGGCGAAAGGTCTCGTCGATCCCCTGTTCCGACCTGCTTGGATAGGCCGTGGCTGGGTTGCGAACGGCGTCGATTCGCACCAGGGTGGGCTTGATGGGCGCGATGACGCGAATCGCTCCTCGCCTGCCAAAGGCTCCCGCGCCGGAAAGATATAGTCCACCGACTACGATCGCCCCGCCGACCGGCCTGATCCCGACGGCGACGTCGACCTCGGTCGGAGTCACTCCTGCCGCTGCCGCAGCGGCGGCGGAAACGACGAATGGCCTGGCATTGACGATCTCCACCAGGCGCCCGAGCTCGTAGCGAAACGCGCGGACCGAGAACGCCAGCTCTTCCGCTCGCGCGCGACGTTTGCTCACTACGATCTCGTCGCGTCCGTCTTCGTCCACGTCGACAACCGCCAACGAGTCACCTTCGACGGCGACCCGGTGTAGTCGCCGGAGCCGTCCGCGATCGTCGGCAATGAGAGCGAGCTCGCCCTTGCCCAGGACAACAGCCTCGGGCGTCGAGCCCGAAAAACAGCCAAAACGAACGAGCTGACCGCCGCCATCGGGGAGACTCTCGGTACGTTGGGGGGCAGTCGGACGACCGCGAAGCACGGAAGCTATTTCTTGCCTGGCATTCGCCAGCGTTCCGCCACTTCGGCACGACTTGCGTGCAACGAGCCCCTCGTTGGTCTCACCGGAAGACACCTTTTCGCCACCCCGGAGCATCCCGCTCGTCTTGCCGTAGGCGAGCACGTCGTCACGCAGCACCACGACCGCTCCTACCTCCGCCGCCTCGTCCGGCGTGGTGGGCGACTCCGCAGTGACGAACAGGACGTTCGGAATGGCGTCGAGCTCGTAGACCCGACGATCCCAGGTTGCTCCGGAGAGCTCTCTCTCCTTGCCAAGCGTCTTGAGCAACTCCGCCCCAGTAGTGCCGACACCCATGCCGTCGCCAGTACGCGCCACATCGGCCGCCAGTACGGCAATGAACGACACCCGATTGCGCTGATCGGCTCCAATGAGCAAGTGCCCGGACTCGACCCAGACAACTCGCCAGTCTGCCAACCTACCGAGTTGCAGCAGCTCGACATGAGGGCCTTCTGGCAGCAGATGGAGCACCTCGCTGAGCTGCATATTGATTCGGTAGGGTCCGACACCGTCGGAACGAATCGCGTGAGGGGGGTAGGCCCGTGCCTCGTTGGCTGGCGGCTTGCCCCAGCGCCGCGGCGCGCCAGCTGCATCGATCTCCTGGCCGACTCCTTGGCTCCCCGGATTACAGGCGACAACGATAGCCGAGACCAGTCCCCCCAAGGCGGCCACCCGACGCGAATTCATCTCCCAGCCAGCGAATCCGAGCATTATTGGTAGCTCACGACGAGGGACGTTTCACCATTTCGGCGAAGACTCGATCCAACTCGAGAGCATCGTCGCCCTCGTCGTCGACCCAGGCTTCACCGGCGAAAAGCAACTCCGCCCTCTGCTCCGATCCGGCCTTTCCCTCGAGCGCATCGAGGTACCTGGCAATCCAGACCGGACCCGAGCACAATCCCGATTCCCTGGAATACGCCTCGAGATCCGCTGCCATCTGATAGGCATTGTCATAGCGATCGTCGGGATGCTGCTCCAATGCCTTGAGGATGATTGCCTCGAGCGCTGGCGGGAATCCTTTCCTGACGAAGGTCGGTGGTTTCACTCTCTGCCGGGAAATCCGCTGAAGCACTTCGTCGGGCCTGCCCTTGAACAGTCGCTTTCCGACGGTGATCTCGTATAGCACGATACCGAGGGAGAACACGTCGCTCCGGTGATCGACCTGTTCTTTCCTGGCCTGCTCCGGGGACATGTAGTGACACTTGCCAGGACGGAGCGTGTCGTCATTGGAGCGCGCCCGGAACGAACAGGCGATACCGAAGTCGATGATCTTCAGTACTCCCTCCCGGGTAACCAGCAGATTCGACGGCGAGATGTCCCGGTGAATGATTCCCAAAGGCTCGTTCTGCTCGTCACGTTTGGCGTGGAAGTAGCCCATTCCTTCGGCTGCCTGCCGCATCAAATCGACTGCGTGCTCGACAGGCAAGAAAGCCTCTAGCTCGAGACCCCGGCGACAGAGAGTGGACAACTCCTGCCCATCCACGTACTCCATGGCAATGTACGGCATTCCGTCGACCTCGCCGAGATCGTAGACGTGGATGATGTTCGGATGATTGAACATCGCTCCGATGCACGCCTCGTCGAGGAACATCTCGACCACCCGTTGATCGCCGCAGTACCGTCGCTGCAGCAGCTTGACAACGAACTGCTTCTCGAAACCGGCCAGCGACCGCTGCTTGGCGAGAAATATCTCCGCCATGCCTCCCGTCGCCAGTCGGCGAACGAGCTGATAGCGCTCGCCCAGTTTTCGGGAGAGCTCGGCCACTGCCTCGGCATCCTTGGCAGTATCTACGGCAACAGCGCTGCGTCCGGGGTTGGGGCAATTGTCAGATCGTGCGGTAGACACGAAGGCTACGGTAGTAGGTTCCAGCCCGCCGCGCAAACTCGTAACTTAGGAGCCGTCGCAGAATAACTTGAACTAGTGGCGGCGCTGCGGCGCCCGGATGGCAAGGAGCGACGCAGCCAGCCGGGATGGATCGGCGGCGAGACTGTTCAAGTTATTTAAGC
>JAZDLZ010001093.1:0-4037 GCA_043801535.1 Pseudomonadota bacterium | reverse complement strand
CGGCCATTCATTGGAGTGCCATGTCACCGTCGCGCCGCCGATTGCTGCGGCGAGAATAGCACCTCGAAAGAGGAATGGAACAAGGAACTAGGGACTAGGCACAGGGAACAGCACAACCAACGGCTTTTGTTCACACCCCATGTGAAGGGGGGCCCCCGTGCGGCTACTAGGCTGAACGCCGGCCGCGACGGCTGCCGCTCTTGGCTTTTGTCCTGGCCTTCTGGTTGTCCAGGTCTGTCTCGTTTTCTGCCTGGGCTCTGTCGGCAGGCTGTTTGCCTCTGGTAGGTTTTGTAGTTTTGGCCGGCGACGTCGTTGCTGGCTTGGCTGGCTTGGCTGGCTTGGCTGGCTTGGCTGGCTTGGTTTTCGTCGGCTTGGTCGGCTGCGACGACGTCGACCTTTGCTGCCTTGATACCTTGGCCGATCCCTCTACCTTGGAGGTCTTGGCCGTTCTGGCAGTCTCGGTTGGCTTGGCCTGCTTTCCCTGCTTTGCTGGCCTTCCTCGCTTTGCTGGCTGTACTGGCTTTTCCAACTTCGCTGGCTTTTCCAACTTCGCTGGCTTGGCCGGCTTTTCTGGCTTTTCTGGCCTTTCTGACTTTGCCAGCCTTGTTGGCCTTTGCGGCTGACTCGGTAGAGAGTGCATGGTTGACCGACTCGCTGGCAGCGATGACTCCCCGCTCCCAGTCAATCGACTCTCCCGTTCGGCCGCTCGTTCGTCGGAGCCAGTCCCGGTTTTTCGCATATCAACTTGACTTTTCGGTCTTCTGCCTCGCCTGGGCTTTTCATTGGCAACTGATTGGTCTTGTGGCCCAGCCGGAACGGCTGTCTCCTGCATGGCTTGTTGTGCCACTGGTATCCGGCGTGCCTTTGGCAACGATCCCGACGCCACCGGCGTCGATGTCACACCCGACGCTCTTGTGGCCGGCGCCGCGAGCGTCGCCACCGGCACCCCCGTCATCTCTGGCAGCCGCGGCGGCGCTGGCGAAGCCGCTGGTATCTCCGGCGTACGGGACACCCGCGTTGCTCGAGCAGTACGAGTAGGGGGGCGTGACGCTCGCGTCGATCGGGGCATCTCCTCGGACGACTGGGATTCTGGCGGTGGCTCGGCGAGATCAAACTCGACAACCTTTTCCGGCCCTGCCGAATCGACAGCATGAACGGATGGCGGATGAGTACCCGATCTTGCAGCGGCCTCCGGCTTTCTACCAACCCTGGCATGGTCCAGAATCTTCGATCCTCTCCGGCCCCTGCCCCTCCTTGACGATTCTTCACGCGGAATGGGAATGGAGGCGATGGCTGGCATCTGGGCGGCGAGGTCTGGGCGATTGTGGACAAGCACACGACGATCGTCGGAGAAGGTCACTTCGACCTTGTTCTCGGAGATCTCGGTCACGAACCCAGTGCCGAACTTGGGATGGGAGACCACGTCACCTTCGGCGTAAGTATCGCGAATCGAATACGGCCTTGCATTGGCAAGAGCTCTCTCTCCCAAACGCAAACGCGCTTCGTCCCAGGTCGGCTTCTTTAGCGTTGCCCGCCTTCTTGCGGCTATGGGCTCTGGGATATCATCATCCATTTCGCCGCGCGGTTTTCGGAATGAGTGCACATCGCCACAAGAGCCACACTGCACTCGCCTTATTTCTTCCTCGTACTTGGTGATGATGGTATGGGTGGTGTCGATCTTGCATTTTGGACAGAAGGACTCTATATCGGCGCCAACTTCATCCACATCATCATCGAAGATAAACTCCATCACGGGCCTCGAGCGACTGCTGTGAAACCACCACTTCCCCGCAAACTGCAAAAGCCGTTGACTTGACGGCAAATCTCCAAGATCAAAATAGTTTCCTAACACAAGACACCGGCGCCTGCAACACTGTGTTCTGGGCACACGGCAAATAGCAGGTAATCAAGGATGCGCCAGGCTGCAACTCAAGCGCTGCGAAGAATCGGCTCGCTATCTCTCTTGGTCCCTGCCATGGCCGGGGCCGTAGTGGCACTCACCTACTATGGATATAGCTACGCGGGCAATCTGGCATCCCGAAGCGAGCAGTCCATCATGGCCACGAACCGAGAAATCGCCGAAAGCACCGTGCGAAGAATCGAGCAACTAATGATCGATTCCGACCGCACCCTCTTCGAGCTCGTGGATATCCGCAGCCTCCAGGACTTTCCCAGACGGTGGTCGGACATCATGCGCCTTTCGCCAGTGATCGAATCAGCGATGGTGCTCGACGAAAAGCAACGCATAGTGCCCGATGGTCATGTCTCACGGCAACGACAAAAGACAGAAGTAGAGGCATTCCGCGCCCTTTTCGAAGCCAGCATTGTCCCTGATCTCGAGCTGTCCAAGCTCGCCGACGGGGAGCACAAGCACCTCCACGGCGAGTATCAGGGCCGCTACCACCTGCTATCGTTCGTTCGCCTGAGCACCGAGGGCCGGCAGTTCTTCGTAGTCCTGCAGGTCGACCTGGCGTTCCTCGTCGGCGAGGTTTTTCCCGAGGCATTCAGCGGTATCGACGAACGCCGCGTCTACCAGGTTGTCGACGAGAGGAACCGGCTGGTATTCGGTCATCCATTCGCCCGCATTCCGTCCAAGTACACCGTGGCTGTCCCGTTCTCCCAGACCCTGTACAAGTGGCGACTACGGATGGCGCCAAGGGAAGCGCCGTCGCTCGTCGCCGGCGAATCGCAACGGCGGATGTTCCATGTCGTGCTGATCGTCTTGTCTGCCGCCACTGTCCTCGTCGGACTCGGTGTGCTCACCTTGGCCGTGCGCACCGAGCGCCGGGCCAGCCAGCTCAAGAGCGACTTTGTCGCCAACGTTTCCCACGAGCTCAAGACGCCACTCTCGCTAATCCGGATGTTCGGCGAAATCCTGGCCAGCGGACAGACCAAAGGACCAGAAGTTGCCAAGGAGTACGCAGATATCATCACCCGCGAAAGCGAAAGACTGACGCACCTGATTGACAATCTGCTCGATCTCGCACGAATCGAACGGGGTCAGGAGGCGTTTTCCCTCAAGCCCACCGATCTGAGCGAGGTGGTACATCGGGCCGCCGACATTCTTCGATGGCGTATCGAACGGGCTGGCATGACGATGACCGTTACCGCAGCCGGCAATCTACCCCTGGTCCGGCTCGATGAAGATGCAATCACGCTGGTGCTATTAAACCTTCTCGATAACGCGGTAAAGTACGCGGCCGAAGGGAAGACGATCGCTGTGTCGCTCTCCGCTATCGCCAACCGCGTTGTCCTGCAGGTAAACGACCGCGGACCGGGTATCGCCAAGGAGGAGCAAAATCGGGTATTCGATCGTTTCTACCGACCCAAAGCGGTGCGTGGACGACCGATCAGAGGATCAGGCATTGGGCTATCGCTGGTGCGCCAAATCGCTCGCGCTCACGGGGGCGACGCAGGCGTACAGAGTAATGAGGGACACGGCAGCACCTTCTCTGTCTGGTTCCCGGCAACTCGAGAGAGCACACCGGAGCACGAACGCACCAGCATCTCGACACAGGAGTCTTGAAGAGTCTGACCTAAGTCTAATGCCAGTCACATAAGCACTAGCAAGGTGCTCCCTCAACTGCCGTTCGATTTCGCGTAGTTGCGTCGGCAGGATCTGCTTGGGGTGGATATTCGCGCGATTCCACCCCAGCTTTTGGGGCTTTCCCACCAGCCAACACTCTCACTCAGCCGCGCATGCTGTTGTGCCGCCTGTTGGGATGCAGGCGTGGCGTAGTGCGCCTTGGTGTGTTGATCGCGGTCGGGGAGTAGGCCACTTCTCGCGCTGAGGTCGGCCACCCGGATTATGTTGGAGCCCGGGAAGTGGTGCGGCCGTGATCGCGGTTTGGTAGGCCAGTAGCTTGGGTTTTGGATTCGCTGTTGCCCACCGCCAGGACGCGGTTTCGCGAGCTTGGTTCGTGATGACGGCGGCGCGGATGGAGTAGGCAGGACAGTCGAGCGCAGAGTTGCCGACGTGGTGGTCGTCAGTGTGGCCAGCAGACAGGGCATGCGAGATATCGCTGGCCTACTGGCAG
>JAZDLZ010001092.1:0-5777 GCA_043801535.1 Pseudomonadota bacterium | reverse complement strand
CGCCAGTGAGCCCTGCAAGAAGCCCGAATGGTTTCGGCGTGAGCTTAGTTCTTGGGGTCGAGAGCATGGCGCAGACCGTCACCGAGCAAGTTGAAGCCCAGCACTGCAGCGAGGATTGTCATGCCAGGAAACACCACCAGCCAGGGAGCACCACGGAGGTAGGATTGCCCCTCGTATAGCATTCGTCCGAGCGTTGGCGTCGGCGGCGGAGCGCCGAGCCCCAAGTAGGACAGGGTCGATTCTGCCAGGATCATCTGTGCTATCGAGACGGTGGCGAGGACCACGATCGGTCCGGAGACGTTCGGGAGAACGTGGCGACAGAGTATGCGGACCGAGCCTGCTCCGAGCGCACGCGCAGCCTCGATGAATTCCCGGTCTCGCAAGGCGAGAGTCCGTTCCCTTATCACCCGCGCGATGGTCATCCAGCCAACGCTGCCGAGCACCACCGCGATCGGCAATCCACCCATTCCCGATTCGCCGAGCGCGGCGCCGAGAACGACCGCGAGAAGCAGGAAGGGAAACGAGAGAAACATGTCGGTCAGCCGCATGAGAATGGCATCAGCCAACTTGCTCGCGTATCCGGCGAACAACCCGACCAGCGTTCCAATGGCGACGGAGAGCGCGGTTGCCAGGAGCCCTAGCTCCAGGGAGAGTCTGATGCCAAACGCTAGTCTGGCCGCAACGCACCGGCCAAGCATGTCAGTCCCGAGTGGGTAGGTGGTGGATGGGGGTAGTGGAGCACCCGCCGTGCTCAAGCCGGCTGACACGTTCTTGCCGACCGGGCTGTGCTCTTCCAGGATTGGGCCGAAGGTGGCAATCGTCAGGAGAGCCGAGACGAGCAGCATCCCGGCGCGAACGCCGAAGCTGCGACGAAACCGCGCCGCGACACGGGATGGCTGAGACGCCTTTGGCAATGGTAGCGGCTGTGGAGAAGTCGGATCCATCGTGACCACTATTGTTTGTCGCGGGAGCGCGTACTCTGTCGCGGACGGCGAATCGATGGACGCTGTTTCGCCAGAGCTGGGTGCTCTTGAGCAAAGAAGACCGCTGGCAGTCGGGTCGATGGTTGTGCCAGACAGAATACCGGGCACTTCATACAGACGTGCTCGACGAAATAGCCGAGTGCCGGGACGACCTCGGCGAGAACGATCTTCCGCTCTTTTGCCGAAAGGCGGCACGAGCCAGCAAGAGCTTGCGAAAGCACCGAGTCGAGACGATCGACCGATACCTCACGGGTCGCCAAGAAGAAGTCGGCCAACGCTGTGCCCATGGCATATGCAGCCCGTTGCCATTCCTCTTCGCGGGGACGCCGTTCGCCCGGAAGAGAAGAGAAAGCGGCATCGAGAAAGGCGAATGCAGCCTCGGTGAGGTCGAGCCGCGCCAGGTCGCGTCCTCGGGGTACTCTGACGTCGTGAAAGAATCGATCCTTGACGAATCGGCGCACGTCGGCATCGCCCAGGACGGGCAAGACGGATGGCCTTCGCTGCGGCTTGGCAGCAACGGAACGAGCCAGCATGGCGTGAACGAGCGAGCTTTTCGCGAAGCTCTTTTCCACCTGTGCTGCTGCCGCCACTAGCAGCGCCGCATTGGCGTCCTCGCCGAGCCAGACGTGCACCAGCGCGGCCTGTTGCGCCATGGCCACCACCCTCCGGCGAATCGACGGAGTATCGAGCCTGGTAGATGCTTTCGCAATCCATGCCGTACCTTTGGCCCGTGGTCGTGGCAGGAGGACGCCGTTGCCTTCCAGGTCGCCCCGGTCGAAAAACCAGCTCTGGTATTCCGGTCGAGCGAGCAGAGATTCGAGGGCCTTTTCCGTCACTCCTTGTCCATTGACCAACGGAGTCTCACCGATGGAGTACAAGGGATCGCATGCGCGCTGGAATAGCAGCACTGCAGCTTCAGCATCGGCCGGCAATCGCAATCCTTGGGCATTGGTACGATTCACGGCCATGGCTACCAGCGCGGCCGCCTGAACCAATGACACCCGTGCCAGGCGATGTTGGCACTCGGACGACAGCTCGTTTGCCATCTTCTCCAGCAATGCAACTGAGCTACAGGGCAGCACAAAGCCGTCGCGCACATCTGCGGCCGCCCGGATGTGCAGACTGGCAATGGTGAGAGAGCCGTCGGGATTCTCGAAGCCTCCGCACACAGGGAAAGCCCCTTGTCCGTCGCAGCTTCCCACAAAGGCAAAGCCAGCAGGCGGGCTCCGGTCGGGTGCGATCATTCGTGTCCTGGCACGAATGAGAGAACCTTGCAGCTTGCGTCGCTGCGCGTCCGTCTTGGTCCGGTGGCATAGCTCGTCGATCAGACCGATCGCGTCGGCGGTCGCTTCCTCGACAAGAACGCCGACAATCTGATCGTGGATTGCAGTGCAGCGCTTGCTAGACAGGAGTGGTTGATAGGCCACCGCAGCTGGGGTTCCTAGCTTGCGGCGGTGATGCTCCATACGTTCGAAAAACAGGCCTTGCGCTTCCTCGGGAAGCACCTCGGCGGCGACGACCAACTCGTCGGCTCGCTCATGATCCGCCTGGATACCGGACAGCAGGTCAATCAGAGGCAGCTCGCCGATTTCGGCTGCTTCGTTTGGAGAGAGGTTCGCCAGCAGCGACTCGAGTTTTTCGGGATCTCCTTCGGACAGGATCGTGAGGGCACACGCTCTGGTTCGTTGATCGCGGGATCGGTCGGTCACGACTCCGACCACCCGTGCATCTTCCTTGCCTAGCCCGAGTAGATCGAAGGCGGCCAGCAAGAGATCTCCATCCTGTTCGGTCTCTACCCCGCGTACCAGCCTGTCCACTAGCACTCGGCGAGCCTCCTTCGGAACGACTGCCGCGAGGCGCTGCTTGAGATCAGCTTCGTTGAGCGGCGGATCGCAGAAAAGCCGCTCGATGACAGCCACAGCGATATCGTCCGTCTTGGTCTGATTGGAGCGGCGAGACATGCAGTAATAATAGCGCGCGCAGCAGATTTGGAGGGACGTCGTTGCAGAGAAGCGCGGTTCACCGCAGAATCGGAGCTGAGCTTGTCGAGATATTCGTCGATGCGTATGGCTGCCCTTCTGATTCTGGGATTCACCTGCTTGACAGCTGGCTGCAGCAATCGCGCACGCCAGCCGCAGACATCTGAAATGCCAGGGGAAAACAATGATCTCGCAGGAGAGCGGACGTCAAACGAAGAGCGCCTGCAAAAAGACCTCCGTGCCACCGTGCTCGAGTCGTACGAGTTGCTGAGCGGCGGTTATGACGAAGCGTATCTCGATGGGCTCGCTCGCGATCGTCGTCTCCTCATTATCGACACCATGCCCGAAGATCTGGTAGTCGGCTTCAGCTCGGCGGCTTGCGATGTGTGGCGCCGGCTCTCTGGCGAACGGCGGGAGATCGTCTCGAAGGCGCTGACGATCAATCTGTCGGCGGACAGAACCATGGCATGGACCTACGACGAGCTGAGCTACCGAGTTGTGCGACAGGGACGTCGGCTTTTCATCCCTTTGCGGGCAACTGCCGTCTACGAGCACCGTTCCGGGCGTTGGCTGCTCGTGCAGCAGCACATTTCTTATGGAATGCCCATCGATTGGATTGTTTCGGCCGCAGCGGCCGGAACGCTGCCAAATCCTGCACGCCTGCGGAGTCGGATCTCCACCGGTTCTGCTGCTGCCGAAATCAAGGACGTGTTGTTGGCGGTACTGAGCGACACGAATCACGAATGGTCGCGCTATCAGAGTACCGAGGACGACGCGTGGTTCATTGGCGTCGATCCAGAGCAAGAGTATCGGGGCAGCTCGCTGGCGGGCCGGCACCCTGTCGACACCATGTTCGGCGAGAAGATGGCAGTGCAAGTTGATGGCATCAGGATTCAGCTCAATCGGAGCGGGTCTGTTGCCTGGGCGGCGGCAAACCTCTTTGCCATTGGTGATGCGTCGGGATGGCCGTTGAGGATCCCTCTGCGAGCGACTTGGGTCCTGGAAAGGCGCAGTGGCGGATGGCAGATCGTTCAGACTCATTTCTCGGTAGCAATGAGCAGGAAGGAGCTGGAGACCCAGGTGCTTCGTTAGTCGCCGCCCGCACGAAGCAACCATCGGCTGTGCTTGATTGCTTGCTTGCCGATTACCGATAAGTAGACTTGACGTTGTGGCGCGCTATTCTTCCATCGTGTCACCAAGCCGACTAATCATCCTCGACGGTTCCGGCTACGTCTACCGTGCCTTCTATGCGCTTCAGCAACAACGCGAGGGCGGACGTAGGATCCAGCTTTCCACTGCGGCAGGCATGCCTACGGGCGCTCTGCACGTCTTCACCGGCATGCTGGTGCGGCTGTACACCGAGGAGCAACCGGAGCTGTGTGCGGTTGTCTTCGACGCTGGCGGTCCGACCTTTCGCCATCAGATCGATCCTGCCTACAAGGCCAATCGTCGTGAGATGCCGGCCGAGCTGCTGCCCCAGCTTCCCTGGTTCGAGAAGATCGTCAATGCGTTCCGCCTGCCCGTGATCAGGATCGAAGGAATCGAAGCAGATGACGTCATTGCGACCCTGGTAGGGAAGGCACGCGAGGCATCGCTCGAGGTCGCAATCTACAGCGGCGACAAGGATCTGATGCAGCTGGTCGACGATCACGTTGTCGTCGTCGATGCAATGAAAGACATCGTCTACGACGCCGCCAAGGTGACCGCGAAGTTCGGGGTTCCTCCTCGATGCCTGGGTGATTGGCTGGCCTTGCGCGGCGACAGCAGCGACAACATTCCGGGAGTCGAAGGAATCGGCGACGTGACTGCCGCCAAGCTTCTGAACGAATACGGGTCGATCGACGGCATTCTCGCCCACGTTCAGCAACTCAAGGCCAAGCTTGCTTCCCGGCTCAGCGATCCTGTGCAGCTCGAGCGCCTCCAGCGCAGTCGGCAGCTCGTCAAGCTGCGTGACGACGTTCCCATCGAGCATTCGATCGAGTCTTTGCAGCGCAGGGAATGGGACGCTACTGAGCTCGTCGAGGTATTCCGCACCCTCGAGCTCAACCGCTATTTGGAACGCTGCGAGCTCGCTTTCAACTCCGGCTCGCAGCCGCCGTGCGAGGGAGCAGAGCGGCAAGGGGGGGCACCATCGAGGTCCCCTCGATGGGGGGGCGGCGAGGGCTCGCAGCCGCCCCTAGATCGACACAGCTACCGGACAATCTGCGACGAAGAAGCGCTCGAAAAGCTTCTTGCCGCGTGCCGCCAGAGCGGCGAGCTAGCAATCGACACCGAGGCCACCGGCCTGCAAGTGGCGAGTGCTCATCTGGTCGGTATCTCGATAGCCACACCCGGTCACGTGCCATCCTATATCCCGATTGGCCACCGCTATCTTGGGGCGCCAAGGCAGCTTGGCGCCGAGATTGTGCTCGGCCTGCTCAAGCCAATCCTCGAGGATCCAGCGATCGCCAAGTATTGCCAGAACCACAAGCTCGAATGGGCGATGTTTGCCCGTCACGGGATCGAGCTGACCGGCGTCCGCTGCGATCCGATGATTGCGTCCTTCCTCCTCGATCCGACTCAGGTCTCGCACGGACTCGACGAGCTCGCCCGCGTTCATCTCGGCCACGAGACGATCAAATACGAGGAGGTCTGCGGCAAAGGGAAGGACAGGCGGACGTTCGATTCCGTAGACGTGCTCGCTGCAACTCGCTATGCGGCCGAGGATGCTGACGTGACCTTGGCGTTGGCCAGGCGGCTGCGTCCTCGGCTCGAGGAGGCAGGGCTCGCGTCGATTCTCGACGACGTCGAGATCCCGCTGGCGCGGGTGCTGGCG
>JAZDLZ010001083.1:0-3497 GCA_043801535.1 Pseudomonadota bacterium | reverse complement strand
GGTGCCTTGTCATGTCCATCCGACCGAGACACGTCCACGTCGGGTATCGCTGACGCTCTGGTTTCGCCGCCATCGACGGGGGACCAACGAGCAACGATCACACGCGCATCCAACTTGAGAGTTGACCTACAACGCAGAGCTATGCTCCGTCCCGCGCGGCTACGACCGGACACACACCACTCACTCTGCGATTCCGAAGAACAGAAACCAACCCCGCCCCCAGCCAGGACGGCTGGGGCGGCGGAACGAAGCAGACAGGGGAGGAAGAAGAACTCGGCTAGCGGCGCTTGGCCACCTTCTTGACCGGCTTCTTCGCCTTGGCGACCGGCTTCTTTGGCTTGGCCGCCTTTGTTGGCTTGGCCTTCGCCTTCGGCGCTGCCTTCTTGGCTGGCTTTTTCGCTGCCGGCTTTTTGGCAGTCTTTGCTGCCTTGGCAGCCGGCTTCTTCCTCTTCTGGCCGCCTATTGCTCGTTTTGCCCGGGCCACGTCGCCGTCTTTGTCCAGGAAGTAGATGAACGCCGTATCCTGTTCAATGCCGGCCTCGTGGACGCGTTCGGGTCGTCCCTTCGGATGACCCGGCTGCTTCCGGGGCACGCGCCAGACGGCCCCTGACTTGATGTAGTACATAAAATTGTTGTCACGTGGTAAGCCCAGCTTCACCACCTTCTCGGCCATGTGCACCCTCCGTCGGTGGGGTTCACCGGCATGATACAAGCAGCGTCGAGAGTGTCAAGGTCTCTTGCGAGCTACGATGTTTTTTTTGTTGCCGTCAAAGGGCTCGAGATTCAGACGGTCGAGCACATACCAGAAGCTGAGTATCCGAGTCGCCATCGAACGGTTCCCGGTGGAATCCTCCCCAGCGTTCCTCGACGAGAAATCCGGCATGCTCGACGAGCGCCATGAGCTCGGCGGGAAAGAATTGACGATGGGCGATCCGCACGACGCGGACTGGGGAAGGGATGAGGCGACCCGTTGCTACCGCGTCTGTTTTGTCGTCTGTTTTGTCGTCTGGCTTGTCGTCTGGCTTGTCGTCTGGCTTGTCGTCTGGCTTGTCGTCGATCTGTTCGTAGAAGACTCGGATGTGCGCAACCTGGCCGACCGCGTCGTAGGTCTGGTTGGTGGTGTATTCGTACCTGATCTTGGTGGTTGGGTGTTTGAATCGAGTTCTCGCCCAACGTTTTTCCGGGTCGCGCAGGAGCCAGCGTAGATCCGGGGTCAGTACGTCGAGCGCAAATCGTCCGCCTGGAGCGAGGTGCTGATGCACGTGCTCGAGACAGGCAGCGACATCTCGATGAGTGTAGAGGTGCTGGAATGCGTTGAACGGGCAGACGATCAGCGAGAACCGTCGAGCTAGAGAGAACGCTCTCATGTCCGCGCGGAGAAGCACCGCACGCTGGCGAGCGGTGCTTCCGAGCCGAGTGATCCGTTGCTGCGCTCGCGCGAGCATTGGTCGCGCGAGGTCCAGGCCAACCACGAAGTGTCCGTCCCTTGCGAGAGGAACGAGCAGACGGCCGGTGCCGCATCCGAGCTCGAGAACGCCGCCGCCGGTATCATAGGTGCGGGCGAGCTCACGGTAGCAGAGAACGTCGGCTCGTCTTCGTCGGTATTCGAAGTCGTAGAGGGCGGCATCTCGGTAGTGCTCGTTGGTACCAGCCTGGAGATCCGCAGTGGAGAATCCCATTGGTCTTACGCCACCGAACCATGGCTCCCAGAATCGGAAACAGGAGAGTCTCGCAGCCAATCGGTAGGCTCTGTCTGGCTGTGGCGCCGGCGGTTCCTGCCTCCGCGGCGGTGTCTACCTTTGGCTTTCCGGGCAGTGCCGGCTGCGTCCTCCAGCAGGCGGGTGAGCTCTTCCGTTCGGTCGACATCACTCGCGCTGTCCGTCGGTTTGAGTCGTCCGTCGGTCGGCGAGTCCTCGCGTTTGGCTGCTTCCGTGACGGTGGTGAGCATCCCGTGCAGGAGCAAGGACTCGCCCAAGGCGTCGGAAGCTTGAAGTTGGGGCTGGCGATCACGTCGCTGATCGATGCTCATTCTGAGCTGAATGGTCAGGATGAGCCGTGCTCGTTCGGTGTCCCGTCGAGAAGCGCGAATGCCCGTAGCGAGCTTGCCCAGCACTTCGTCAATCACCGCAGTCGACGGCGAAGACCGCCGGCGTCTTTCTCCCGTCGTCGTTTCAGGTTGGATGAACGGGGCAATCACCAGTGCCAAGAGCAAGGCATTGGAAGGGAACGGCTCGGGAGGAGAATTACGGTATCGTCGCCGAGGTCGATCGGACTCCAGCGAGCCGAGGATGTGCTGGGCTGCCGCAACCGCCGCCGGGCTCCCAGTGAGCGCATCGAGACGGCGCAGTAGCTGCAAGGCTTGCTCTCTACCGCGGCCTTCTGCCTCCAGCGAATCCAGGCGGCAACCGAAGAGATGGCGGTCGTCGATTGTCCGTCGATGGGGCGCTTGCTGTTCGGTAGTCTGTGTCCCGTGGGCGTGAGCAGTCTCCGGATGGGCATCGGCAGGTGTCGTAGGCTTCACAGCGTCGGGTCCGCCATAGAGGAAGGCAAGGTGTGGCGACAGCACTGCCGCAACTCCGGTTCGTAGCAGCAGATCGATCGAACGGCTGGCCGCAGCGCCGCGCAGCAGACGATAGGTCTCCTCGAGTACACGTGGCGGCGCGCATTTCGAGATTTCGTTTCTGTTGGCGATGATCGCCGCGTAGGTTGCCGAATCGATCTCGAACCCGAGCCGGGCCGCGAATTTGATTGCCCGGAGGATTCGCACGGGATCTTCGCGGAATCGAATGCCCGGCTCGCCTATCGTTCGGATCACCCTCGCATCGAGGTCGACTAGCCCACCAACATAGTCGACCACGTCGCCTCGCTCGAGGTCGTAGAAGAGACCGTTGATGGTGAAATCGCGACGGCGGGCGTCCTCTTCGGCGGTGCCAAAAACATTGTCTCGGCGGATCAGGAGCTCCTCCATTTCGTCGGTTGGAGCTCCCTCTCGTGGATTCGTCCGGAAGGTCGACGTCTCGATGTATTTCGAGCCGAAGAAGATGTGCGCCAGGCGAAATCGACGGCCGATGATTCGGCAATTGCGAAAAAGACTAACTAGCTCAGCTGGCGTGGCCGACGTTGCGACGTCAAAGTCCTTGGGAGTACGTCCGAGAAGTAGGTCTCGAACGCATCCGCCCACCAAGAAGGCAGTGTGACCGAACCGTCGCAGCCGCCGAACGATCTTTTCCGCCTCGGGATCGATCAGACTCGGCGCAATCCGCATGAGGGACACCTAGCACGACAACGTGACATCGGCAAGTACCTCTCTTGAAATTACGCACTGTTAGAGTGGCTCTCCGCAGTGTGGAAGAACCCCGTGGTCCCGGCCGGCGGGCAAGAGCCGCTCGACAGGAGTAGAAGGTCCTCGCTGACCCCGAATTCCACAAATAAAAAGGCCACCTTGATCCTCGGGGGGGGGTAGAGGACCCGGCGGCCCACCGCGCACTAAGAAAGCG
>JAZDLZ010001061.1:0-3799 GCA_043801535.1 Pseudomonadota bacterium | reverse complement strand
GACACCTGTCTTTCGCTCGAAAACCTGATCGATCCAATGGCGCCGTTCATTGTCAGACGGCAGCAACCCAACAAGGAGGAGGAGCCTTCCGAAACCGAGGAAGTGCCAAAGCTCCGGGCCAAGAGCTATATGGACAAGTTCATCAATCCCCCGGAGTTCGTGGAGAAACAAAAGCAGCGGCAAAAGGCGGCGCAGGAGAAGGTCAGGAAGTTCCCGGAGGAGAAGCAGCGCGATGTGCTGCTCTTTTTGATCGATCATGCTCCCATGGCAAAGTGGGAGCGGGACATCCTGGAATCAGTCCGGGAAGAGGCGTACTACTTTGCTCCGCAGGCGCAGACCAAGATCATGAACGAGGGGTGGGCGTCATTCTGGCACTCCAAGATCATGACGGAGCGGGCACTCAAGGCTTCGGAAATCATCGACTACGCCGACGCTAACTCGGGGATCCTGGCCACTGCCCCTGGCCAGCTCAATCCGTACAAGCTCGGCGTCGAGCTCTTCCGTCACATCGAGGATCGGTGGAACAGGGGACGTTTTGGCAAGGAATGGAACGAGTGCGACGACATGGAGGCCAAGAAGAACTGGGACCGTCGCCTCGGTTTGGGCCGCGCGAAGATCATGGAGGTGCGCAGGCTCTACAACGACATTACCTTCTTGGACGAGTTCTTCACTCTCGAGTTTTGCGTCGATCAAAAGTTCTACGCTTTCGGATTCAACGAACGGTCCGGCAACTGGGAAATCCAGACCCGGGAATTCAAGAAGGTGAAGGACCGACTCCTTTTTCAGCTGACGAATCACGGCCAGCCGTTCATTTTCGTTCTCGACGGCAACTTCGAGAACCGGGGTGAGCTGCTGCTCGGTCACCGTCACGAGGGAGTCGATCTGCGTCTCGACCACGCCCGCGACACTCTGGCAAATCTGTTCCGAGTGTGGAAGCGGCCAGCCTGCATTGTTACCAAGATCGACAACAAGGGGAGGATTCTCCGATTCGACGGCAAGGATCACTCGGAGAAGAGCGCAGAGTACGCTGCTCTTGGCTTGTAGTTACACCAGGGAAAGGGGATTGGGGACGGGAAGGTCCCTCCGTGAACGGAACAACGCGGGAGCCGCAACGTGAAGCTGATTGCCTGGGCTATCAGTGATGTCGGAAGAAAGCGCGAGCACAACGAGGACAGCTACCTCGTCGACGAGGGGCTACACTTGTTTGCCGTTGCCGACGGGATGGGCGGCCATCAGGGCGGTGCCCAGGCGAGCAAGATGGCGATCGACATTCTGCGGCGAGAAGTCATCCAGGCCGGCGATCTCAGTGCGACCTGGCCCGTGGACGATGGCGAGCCAACGAGCAGACACTCACCAGTACCAACAACAGCGTCCTCGCCCTCGCCAACCCGAAATGGCAAGGGGGGCGAGCCGTCGGGTGGGCAGCAGGCACCAGAGCCTGATGCCAAAGGCCAGGCCGACACCGAGCCGCTCGCCAAGGAGCTGCCCGCACCAGCGGCGGTGCTGCGATCGGCAGCGCGCAAGGCAGGCCGAGCGATCTACGACGTCGCGCAGAGCGACGCCCGTCTGGCCGGGATGGGCACGACTCTCACTGCTGCCTTGTTCTATCGTGAGCGCGCTCACTTCGTCCACGTTGGCGACAGCCGGGCCTTTCTCCTGCGTGAGCGACGGATCGAGCAGATCACCCAGGATCATTCGTGGATAGCCGAGCAGGTGAAGGCCGGGATCATGAGCGAGAACGAAGCCAAGGAGTCCCGCTTCCGCCACGTGATCACTCGCTCGGTCGGCTACGAGAGAGAAGTCGAGGCCGATCTCTTCGCGCTCGGCGTGTTGCCCGGTGACTGTTTCCTTTTCTGTTCGGACGGCATGTCCTCGTACTTCGAGCTCGAGGAGGTCGGCCGGATCCTCTCCGCCAACTACTACCGCCGGGTTCCTCAGCTCTTGGTCGACTTGGCCAACGAGCGAGGTGGTGACGACAACATCACCATCGTGCTCGTTCACGCTGCCAACGACGGAGAGTGATCTACGTTGTTCCCGCGTTTCCGCGGAAACGTTGTTCGTTCCCTTCGCGTTGACCAAGCCGTGACCATGGCGTAGCGTCTCGTGGCGGAGGTTGTTTCATGACCACGACCGAGTGGGTAGGCGGACGAATCGCAGCGCCGCTTTTCGTCGAAGACAAAGGGGGCTACCAGCCCGACGTAGTAGTCTGGATGGATGCGACCCGCGATCTAGTCGTTGGACTCGAGATGGTTCACCCATCGGAGCCGGATTCGGCTGTCGCCGAGGTTCTGCGACGCACGCTGCGCAAGCCAATGGCTGGTCCAAAGAAGCCTCCAGGCAGGATTCGGGTCGCCGAGGCAAACCTTGCCGAGATTCTGGCACCCGTCGCCAGAACCGTGCCCGTGAAGGTGGACATCGCGCCTACTCCAGAGATCCTGCATTTCGTGCGGAGGATGGGCGAATCAATGCCAGGGGCAAGTCCCGGGCTCGCCGATTTTCGCAAGCTCCTGCACCAGAATCCCGTGCTCACTACCCGGTTGCTCGCTGCTGCCGCGCGCCTCTTCCGATCGGGGCCTTGGCAGCTGCTCTGGGATTCCGAAGTCCTGAAGCTCGACGTTTCTGAGCTCGGCGTTTCGGGATGGTGTATTTCGGTGATGGGACGGGCCAAGCAAACCTGGGGGATAGCCCTTTGTCGATCCGTCGCCGAGCATGCACTCCTTGGCAGCATTTCCGACAACCTCGAGGAAGGCAAGCCTGTCGACCTCCGTGGTGTCGAGACGCTTTCGCTGTTCTTCGCCGCAGTCGGCGAGCTTCCGACCCTCATTCGTCGCGAGCTCGTCGAGCTCGGTTGGGAGCTCAGTGACTTCGATGTCTACCCGTTCTGGGTGCATCCCACGTCGGATGGCAAGGCTCAGATGCCGACCGAGCAGGATCTGCGCCTGCTCCTTGCCGCAGCGGTGGGCGTTGCCGAGCACGTAGAGCGGTACCGGGAGGAGCTCACCGCCCGCGAGGTTCCGCCGCGGCTAGGCGAGTATCGAGTCGAGACCGACACGGGCGTCGTCGTAGCGCGAATCACTTCCCCGCATCCTGAGGTATCGTGGGGACGGGACCGCGAGCAGCCGTCGTGCTCGGAATCGTCACCGATTTGTCTAGACGCGAGCGCAATTGCATCGGCAGAGCGCGAACGCAAAGGGACTGCGAGCGCTCGCGAGCCAGCGCGGGTAAAGCCCGGACGCAACGAGCCGTGCCATTGCGGGAGCGGGCGCAAGTACAAGCAATGCTGCCTGGATAGAGACAGAGACAGAGACTCGGCCGCACCGCGCTACACGGCCAGGGACCGCGAGTCGGCGTTCGCCAAGCTGGAGCGGTTCTCGGACGAAGTAGTCGGAGGCGAGAGCGATCTGGCCTACGATGAGCTCTTCGACGACCGGCATGCAAACATGCCCGACCTCGACGAAAAACTGGAAGCGTCGAGTGACGACGTGCTCGACATGTGGTTCTGGTTCGACCGGCCGCTCGACGACGGTGGCAGCCTCGTTGTCGACCGCCTCCTTGCCGAAGACCGCTCGATCGCCGATGGCGAACGCTGCTTCCTGGAGCTCGCTCGCGGAACCTGCATGCGGCTCTACGAGATAGTCGACGTCTGTCCCGGCGTGTCGCTCACCATGCGCGACGTTTTCGACAACGCCACGGTTACCGTCCAGGAGAAGGGCTCCCGGCAGCTCAAACGAGCCGACATCGTGGCGGCGCGCATCATCCGCCCTGGCGTTTCCGGAATGCCGGAGATGGAGAGAGGCGT
>JAZDLZ010001046.1:0-2053 GCA_043801535.1 Pseudomonadota bacterium | reverse complement strand
GAAGGGCTTGGTAATGTAGTAGTACGCACCCTCCCGCATTGCCTGAACAGCAAACTCGATGGTTCCAAATGCGGTCATGAGGATGACAGGTTGATCCAGTTGACGAGCCATTGCCCCGCGGAGGATATCCATGCCATCCGGACCTGGCATTCGGACATCGGAGACAATCAAGTCGAACCCACCGCTGTTGATCCTGGCGAGCGCCTCGTTTCCGTTGCGTGCGCCAACGACCTGGTACCCTTCGTCGGTGAGAACCCGTCTCACGAGATCGAGCATCTCCTCGTCGTCTTCGGCAACAAGCACGACCAGCGGATGTTCGATACCAATAGCCTTGCCCAGCCTCACAGCCGACGTTCCGGCCTCCTCGATACCTGTCATTCCTTCTCCTGTCACGGCGCTGACCTCACGCTGCGCCGCCGTGCCTCGCTCTCTGCATCCAGTCGGCATGCTATATCACGAACAGATTCTCTCTGCAGGCAGCGACTGGATCGGGCGTTTCGCCGGGGTATCGCTTTGAAGCTCGTCTCGTGTCTGCTTTCTGGTGGCTGGCTCGGCACTGTACTTGGACTCCGAATCCCAGGGAAGAAAAGGGAAGAAGTATTCGGAGGATCTTCCCATTCCGTTGTGCTATGGTGCGGATAGTTGCGCGGCTGAAACGTAATTCACGGGGGCGGTGCAGCCCGTGGAACAACGCAGGTCGCGACCAGCTCGAGCAAATAGCGAGTGCAAAGGGAGCAGCCGCCAGTGGCTTGGGCGAACGGAATGCGTGGCAAGAACGGCTAATCGCTGCCGCCACATGTCTTGGACAAAGGCTGCGTCAATACCAATGGTGAAAACCACAAAGGGCTCACGATCGGGGATAGGAGCTCGATCGACTCGGCCCAAAGCGACGACGGCATCGACCAAGGATGTCAAAGCTGGCAAGGCTAGAAAGACTACCCCCAAAAGTAGGCCTATGGACCAGAACGATGCGGCTACCAAGCCTAGCCGTGTTCGAAAAGGACGACTCAATACGCCAGCAGCCGCCACCCGTAGCTCGGGCCGGACAGAAGGTCGAGCTTCTACTTCCCAGGCGACAACCGAAAAGGCTGACCTCGAGCTGCCTTCGACTCGCAAAGAGAAAGCAAGCTCGCCTATTCTGGCGGAGGCTAGCCGTCGCCAGGTTGATACCAGCCTAGAGCGGGGTTCGTCGGCTCGAGACCGAGCTGCTGCCAAAGAACGTCGTATTCGGGAGACGGCAACAAGCGAGAAGGAGAAAGAAGAGGAGGTTGTGGTGGTGGGAGAGTCGAAGGTGAAGGTGAAGGGAAAGACAATCGCCAAGCGCTCGCGCGGAACAACGAAGAGCCGCGAGGATGGGGACCCGTCGAGCTCCGTTCGACGGGGGGATGGCGCGAACCCGCAGCTACCCGCCAATCGTCGGGTCCCAGCCGCCCATAGATCTCCCAAACGGCTTGCCAAGATTGCGCTCGAGACGTTCGGAATAACCGAATGGCGCCCTGGCCAAGAAGAAGGACTCAAGCTCGTCTTGGCAGGCCGGGATGTCATCGCTGTTATGCCCACGGGCTCCGGGAAGTCGCTGCTCTATCAACTCTCGTCGTTGATCCTGCCTGGTCTGACCGTTGTCGTGAGTCCGCTCATTGCGCTCATCAAAGACCAGGTCGACAAAATGCGGGACAGGGGCATCGTCGCCCTGCGAGTGGATTCGACGCTCACCGAGAAACAAAGGAACGAGGTCATGAAGCTGGCAGCGATGCCTGGTGGCAAGCTGCTTCTCACGACCCCAGAGCGAATGGCGGTACCCTCGTTCCGGAATGCCTTGAAAGAAGCTGCTGGTGCGGCAGGTGTCTCGCTTTTCGTGGTGGATGAGGCGCACTGCGTGTCCCAGTGGGGACACGACTTTCGGCCGTCCTACCTGACGCTCCGCGAGTCGATCGAGGATCTCGGGCGGCCTCCGGTACTGGCAACGACTGCCACCGCTCCTCCCCATGTTCGCGACGATATTTCGCACCAGTTGGGAATCCCGAAAGCGAAAAACGTCACTACCTCGTTCGAG
>JAZDLZ010000998.1:0-6344 GCA_043801535.1 Pseudomonadota bacterium | reverse complement strand
CAACAGTTGCTACGTGAGCTCGTTCACCAACGCGGTGATGGCTATTGGCACGATCGACAACGCGATCAAGGACGTGTCGAGCGCTCGCGCCAAGATCGGCGCCGCGCAGAATCGGCTAGTGATCACGATCGATAACCTGGCGTCGCAGCGGGAAAACATGATGGCGGCGAACTCGCGCATCAGGGATGTCGACGTGGCGTCGGAGACCTCGGAGTTCACTCGCAATCAGATCCTGATGCAAGCGGGCGTCTCGGTCCTGGCGCAAGCAAACCAACTCCCGTCGGTCGGGCTGTCGCTCCTGCGCTAGCGGAGAGGAAGGAGGCACGGCATCATGGCAATTTCTCTCGTCACGAATGTCGAAACTGTCACCGTCTTGAAGAACATGGAGAAAACCCAGCGGACCCTGGCCTCCAATATTGGCAGGCTTTCCTCTGGTCTCAGAATCAACCGGGCAGGCGACGACGCTGCGGGCCTGGCGATCAGCGAGGGATTGAAGGCACAGATCCGCAGTTTGGCCCAGGCGCAGCGCAACTGTCAGGACGGCGTTTCGATGATTCAAGTCGCCGAAGGAGCGCTCAACGAGATTCACGGCGTCCTGGGACGGCTACGCGAGCTGGCTGTCCAATCGGCCAACGGTACCCAGGATGCCACCACCCGCGGATACCTCAATAGCGAGTTCACGTCGCTCAAGAGCGAGATCGACCGAATCGCCAAGGTTACCGACTACAATGGCACTCTGCTGATCAATTCCAACTATTCGTTCAGGTTCTGGGTCGGGGCATCCGCCAACTCGAGCACCAATTCAATCACGGTGAGCGTGGCCGCCGCCACTCTGACGGCGCTGGGGTCGGCGGTCGCTCCAGGAGTCAGCACGCTGGATCTCTGTTCGATTGGCGCCTTCACCGACGCTGTGCGGGCAATCAGCATGATTGACGCGGCGATCAAGGACATCTCGAGCGCCCGCGCCAAGATCGGCGCCGGCCAGAATCGACTGACCATCACGATCGACAACCTGGCGTCGCAGCGGGAAAGCACGATGGCGGCGAACTCGCGCATCAGGGACGTCGACGTGTCATCGGAAACCTCCGACTTCACGAGAAATCAGATCCTCATGCAAGCTGGCGTCTCGGTCCTTGCCCAGGCCAACCAATTGCCCTCGGTTGGACTCTCGCTCTTGCGCTAGCCGTGCTCGCGTTTTTGCCCCAACTGTTGATTTGCTCCACTGCAAGCTGGTCTATATCATTGAGCCACAATGTCTGTGGATAACTCGCTGTTGTTGCTGTGCGAGCGGTTGGAGCAGCTTGCTCGAGTATCCGATGAGATCGGGAACGCGCGGGCGGAGGCGAAGTATCGCCAACTGCGCCGACTCATCAAACGATCTCAGGAGTTGCACGAACAGGTGGCCGAGCAGAACAAGCTGGCGGCCGCCGCCTCGGTTCCAGACGGCCACGATGGGATTCTGCTGCTCGCCCGCATGAGGGCGAGCTCTGCCCGGATCAAGGCGGGCGACGAGGCCGTCCGGTCTTTTCTCGCCAATCCGCCATCCGAGGAAGAGCTTCTCGGCACCGACGAGGGTGCAGCCGTTCTCGCCGACGAGCTCATCGGCGAGTCCTGGGCATTCGAGCGGGATCCGGTCGTTCTGCTTGGTCGAGGTGGAGCCAGGCTGGCGCGGGAGCTGGTGTCTCGCGGGCTCCAGCGCCTCGTTGTCTACGTTGCGGAGGATTCCCTTGGCGACGAGGATCCGCCGGAGGTCTCCTGGTATCCTCCCGAGGCGGTCATAGTCCGGGATCATCAAGAGGCCAAGCAGGCAATCCTCAATTTCCCCGGGGAGCTTCCCAAGACCGCGGTCACCAGGCGTCTCCCGGACCAGGCAGTGACCGAGGAGCTGCAAAAGGAAGTCGCCGCCACCATCAAGGAGGCTCTCGAGAACGTAACCGTCCAGCGCAATACGATCGAGTTCTTCGGCGAGCGGTGGGTGCTTCAGGGGATCGCCAACTTGCCGCGAATAAGCCATTGGCCGTCCATCGATTCGCTGAAGGAGTCCTTTCAGGGAAAGCCGTACGTGGTGATCTGCCCGGGTCCTTCCCTGACCAAGAACGCGCATTTGCTCCCCCAACTCAAGGGAAAGGCACTGCTCGTGGCGGTGAGCCACGCTCTGGCTGCTCTGCGTCAGGCAGGGGTGGTGCCCGATCTGGTCGTGGGCCTCGATGCGCAGGACCTCCGGTATCACTTCGAAGGCTACCCGATGGAAGAGATCGAGGCGCTGGTGCTCGGTGTTACCAGCCATCCTGCTCTCTACTCCTTGCCCGCCCGCCGCTTCCTTACTTTCGCTGGCAACAGCGCTCTGGACGCCTGGATCTACGAGAGTCTTGGCGATTCTGCCAGAGTGCCCAGTGGCGGCTCGGTAGCACATTCCGCTCTTTCGCTGGCGCTGTTGTGGAAATGCGACCCGGTGATCTTCGTTGGCCAGGACCTTTCTTTCCCGGGCGGACGGTTCTACGCGGAAACGAGCTGCGACGGCGAGGCGCGCATCCGCATCAGCGACGACGGCCGCATTCTGACCGCCGATGGCTTTAGCGAGGGATATGGCGGATTGGAGACAACTCGTGGGAGAAGAACGCTCAGGCCAGAGAGGACAGTGACTGTCCCTGGCTACTACGGGGACACGGTGACGACCTCGTTCACCTTCGAGCTGTTCATCCGTGCTTTCCGTACGATGGCCAAGTCGACGCCGACTCGCTTGATCAACTGTACCGAAGGTGGTGCGTATCTCGAGGGGATGGAGCACCTTCCGCTGGCCGAAGCGATCGCTCGCCACGCGGGCGGGCAGATTCCGGTGGGAGAGATTCTCGATGCTGCGCTCGCCGCTACCGATCGGGCAGAGCGCGTTGCCAGAATGAAGATTCGCGTTGAGGAAATGATCGAGGCTCTTCAGTGCTGCGTTGGCCGGGCCCGGCAGTGCGCTCGGCTGGTCGACAAAGTGAAGCGGCAGCGCAAGGGGCGATTGGGAAGACTGGAGGCGGCAGAAAAGCAGCTGATGGAGGCACTCCAGCCAGTGCTGTTCCTGTCGCTGTTGCGGCAGCGAGAGATTCGCGAGGCAACCGAGCGTGGCCGGGTGGCTCAAGAGATGGACGAGAGCTTGAGAGCATCCATGCGCCTGTTCCAGGTAGTGCTCAGGGCCGGGGAGTTGCTATCCGGTCCCCTGGCCGAAAGCCTGGCCAAGCTCAAAGATCCCGCCGCGACGATCGCCGCTTCTGGTCCAGAAGCAAGCAGTGGCAGTGGCAGTAGCAGTAGCAGTGGCAGCAGTAGCAGCAGTGGCAGCAGTAGCAGCCCGAGAGAAAACCGATGACTCAGCCAGCAGACGCCGGCAAGCACGGTGACCAGGCGTCGTCGCCTTCCGGCCGCCCATCGAGCAACAGCACGATTCGCTCTTTTCCGGCTACCTTCTGGGTCGCCAACCTCATGGAGTTGTTCGAGCGGGCCGCCTACTACGGGATGAACGCCCTGCTCGCCCGCTACCTTACCGACAAGACGGGAGGAGGTCTCGGCTTCGAGGAAAGCGACGCCGGAGTGCTGCAGAGCATGGTCTATGCGTTCACCTACGTGGTGCCGATTCTCGGTGGAGCGCTGGCCGACCGCTATGGCTATCGTCGGGCGCTAATCCTCGCCTTTTCGATTCTATCGACCGGGTATTTCCTGTCCGGCCAGGTGACCGGTTACTGGACGATCTTTGCCACCCTATTGGTAATGGCAACGGGCGCTGGTCTCTTCAAGCCAATCATTTCGGGAACGATTGCCCGAACCACCAACGAGCGAAATTCTGGCTTCGGTTTCGGCGTGTACTACTGGATGATCAACGTCGGCGCGCTCATCGCGCCGTTCGTTGCCGGCTATCTGCGAACCGAGCTCTCGTGGCGCTGGGTGTTCATGGCGAGCTCGGCCTACTGCGCGCTAATGCTCATACCAGCAGTGTTCGTGTACCGGGAACCGCCCCGGCCAGAGAGCAGAAAGAGCCTCAGGGAAGTGCTCGCGTCGGCTCTCACTGTGCTGTCGGATTCGCGCTTCATGCTCTTGATTCTCGTCTATTCGTGCTTCTGGGTGCTCTACTTCCAGAACTTCGGTACCGTTCTCTGGTATCTCCGGGATTTCGTCGATCCAGCGCCAATCAATGCTGCTACCAGCGCTGTGCTGGCAAAGCTCGGGGTTGTCCTGGTGGGATTGGCGAATGCAATCTGCGGCCTCCTGAATCTCGATTGCTCCTATGTCGCGGTCCGGCCGTCGGTCAGCTTCGACGCCGAGCACGTGACCGTGATCAATGCTGGCACCATCGTTCTCTTGCAGGTCCTGGTCAGCGCGGTGGTGCGGAACCGCCGGCCGCTCTTCACCATGGTGAGCGGCATTCTCATTGGCAGCATTGGCTTTCTGGTCCTCGCTCTCTCAGGACACGTGTTCGGTTTCGTCCTCGGAATCGCGGTCTTTTCGATTGGCGAAATGACGTGCCATCCCAAGTACTACAGCTATATCGGCTTGATTGCTCCGGCAGACAAGAAGGCCGTGTACATGGGCTATGCATTCCTCTACGGAGTGGTTGGTGCCCTGGTTGGCGCCAACCTTGGCGGTGAGGCGTACACTGCTTTCCTGGCTCCGCTCCGAGGTAGGCCGGACTCTGGCCAGGTGACTCGCCTGTTCTGGCTCGTCTTTGCCGTGCTCGGTCTGGTCACTGCGGTTGCCATGTTTGGCTATCACCGCCTTTTCGGTGAGGATACGGCAAAGACCAGGTCGTTGGCTCGTCGAGTAATGCTGGTGGTCTACGGGTTGTTGGTGGTAGTCGCTGTCGCGTTGGTGGTACGGGTCGCGTACAAGTACGGGAGCGTGCCAACGAAGACCAAGATTCAGGCCGGCATTATGATGCTAATGGGTCTGGGTGGACTGTGGTCCCTTTTCCGGGGCGGCAATCGCGAGCCCACTGCTACAGGCGGCCCCTGACTTCGGCCGCCTCCCGGCGGATTTCCGGCTCGCTGTGGGTGTCCTCGAGAAATCGCAACTGGGCAACGAGAGTACGCGCTCGACGGGGCTTTTCTTTGGCTATCAGCGCCTTGAGTTGTTCCAGAGCCGTACGAACGCGCTGGTCGTTGCGATGCGAAAGGGCCTTGGTTAGCACCTCGAAATCGTCTGGAAGCCTCGGGTACTTTGCCAGGTAGGCGTCGATGGACCGCGATACTGGCTCGCGCCCCTCTGCCTCCCGAATGCGCGCCAGGAGTTTCTGTCGGTTTTCTCGTTCGGAGTCGCGCGGTGGCGGCGGCAGGTTGGCCGAAGACGAGAGCGGGGCAGCCTGCGGCAACGGCGCCGCCGGCGAGGCTGTCGTCGTTGGAGAGTCGATGGTTCCTGTGCCGTCTCCACGATCATTCGGAAGGAAAGATGGCGACCCAGGCGGACCGGAGCGAGAGGGTGGCATGGCCGGAGAGGTAGCAGCCGGAGCCAACGGAGAGGAAGAGGAAGAGGAAGAGGAAGCCGATGACGGCGCCGATGACGGCGAAGGCGGAGCAGCGGGTGGTGCCGGCTGCGTCGCTGCCGGCGAGTGGGTCCCATACTGGGGATCGCTCGTACGGGTGATGGTCTTGGCAAGCTCGCCGAGCTTGCCCGCCTCGAAGGCCCGCTCTAGCGCGGCTCGGTAGCTCTTCTGGGCCTGGTCTGATGCCGAGGAGACCGGTTTTTCTTGTGAGCCGTGGTCCCGGGTTCGCGACCGCTCTCGAGAACGGTCGATATCCCGCCACGACGGCCGGTTTCGTCTGTTGTCATCGCGATCGTTGCGCATGGGCTTCCTTGCCGATGGTATTCTCTCGAGACTGTTGGGCCAATTGAGTCACAGCCATTCTCCTGTCCTGGTGGACGGGCAGCCGAACCGACCAGGGATGACTCGTCCACATTTGCAGACGCTGCGACGATTCAGAGCACTGGCTCGAGCACTGGTGCTAGCGCCGGTGCTAGCACCGGTTCGAGCGCCGGTAAAAGCACTTGCTGAAGCATTCGCCAGGGCATTCGTCCGCACACTGTGCCAGACGCGGCGGACCAGTGGCGTACCGCATCCGGGACAATAGGTCGTCTGCGCTTCTTCGTCTTGGACGTTGCCACAGTAGACGAATTTCAGACCTGCTCGCAGCGCGAGCTCACGACAACGCGCCAACGTTGCCTGGGGCGTCCGCGGAACGTCGACCAACTTGTGGGTGGGGTGGAACGCGCTGAAGTGCAACGGGACTTCGTCGCCCAGGTTGGCCAGAATCCAATCGCACTCTCTGGCGACTTCTGCCTCGGAGTCATTGAGCCCGGGGATTAGCAGGGTAGTA
>JAZDLZ010000149.1:0-2589 GCA_043801535.1 Pseudomonadota bacterium | reverse complement strand
ACCTTGGCGCCGCCGCCAACGTGGTTGCCGTGGATCGCGTGGAAGGAGGGAGTCGAGGCGAGATTCTCGTTGCCGCTGGCCGAATTGCTCGCGCCTTCGATTTGTCCGGCAGAGAAAAAACGAGCTTCGATGTCGGCACCGGCATGATGGCTTTGGCGCGCATCGACGACTGGCTAGTGGTGGGCTTCAAAGAGGGCAACATCCAGCTCGTGCCCGTGGCCGCCGATGCGGCAAGGCCGACCTTTGCGTTCGAGGCAGTTCCTCCGAGCCCGGTGACCCGAATCGTGGCAGGGCCGACAGGAACCTTGATTGCCGGCTTCGGCAACGGTCTTCTCGGAATCTGGAGCCTTGCGAACGGCGCCCAGATCGATTCGCACAAGATGCACGGTCCGGTCGAGCACTTGTTGCGTGACAACGCCAAGCTGTACGCGGCGACCTCCCTCGGCGATTGGCTGGTGCTCGACCTCGCGGTTTTCGAGGCTGAGTACTGTGATCTCCTTCGCAGCGTCTGGAGGCGCGTGCCAGTAGTCTGGGAGGGTGGCTTGCCAGCGCCACGCCCACCTCCCCGAGGCCATCGATGCCGGTTGTGACCGAGCTCGGCCGGTCGTACGTTCGATGGGGTTGTGCTTCCTATCCCCGCAACGTCTTCGTGTAGTCCCGGCCAAGAGCTAGTTCCAATGCCTTCTTCCAGCTTCCAAAACGGTGGCGTGCAGCGGTGTAGAGATGTCTGCATTCTCGAAGGATGCTCGTGGAGTTTACAGAGAGGCCTTTTTGGTTTCGCTCTCGGATCATGTCGAGGACTCTTTTTTCTGGCCACAGCAGATTTGCCGTGGCACAACCGGCTGCTTCGAGAGCCTTTTTCCAAGAGCCATAGTACTTCTGCGCCGCAATTTTCAGTCGCCAATCGTTTTTGGCAGCTGGCCGTTTTCCAGCAGCTACGATGGCTTGGATCTTTTTCTTGGCCTCAGTGGCTGTATATGGAGCGATACGACTGGCTGCCCATCGGTACTTGTAACCTGCAGCCTCGACTGCTGCCTTCCACGTACCGAAAACCTTCACTCCAGCAGGGTACAGCCAATCTTTCTTGTTTGGTTTGGGACGCAGTGCGGGCTCGCCGGATTCTTTGTAACGGTGTTGAATCTCTTTGATGACTTCCTTGGGGGTCCTGGGCGCTCGTTTTGCCATGACGCCTATTGAGATCCAGTTGTCCCGAGTAGTCAAGTCAAACTCTCCCTCCAACAATATTGTTGTTTTGGCAGCAACTCATTGCGAGGGGTAGGCTTTCTTGCTAGCGTCTTGTTGTTGGCCGCGCGATGGATACCGCCAAGGCAAGTGGCATTGGGCCTCGGATTCTGATTGCCGACGACGAACGACCTCTCAGACTGGCGCTCGAGCGATTCGTCAAATCACTGGGAATGATCCCCTTGTGTGCCACTTGTGGCACCGAGGCGTTGGACAGGCTTGGCGAATGCGACCTGCTTCTCAGCGACGTCAAGATGCCAGGTCTCGACGGGATGGGCTTGCTGGCTCAAGCAAAGCAGCGCTATCCCGGCTTGCCGGTGATTCTCCTCACTGGTCACGGCTCGATTCAAATGGCAGTCGAAGCAATGCGCGTCGGTGCTGCCAATTTCATCTCCAAGCCGTTCGATCTGTTTGAGCTCGAACAGGTGATCAGAGCGGCCCTCGAACAACGGGGCATTCCTCTGCCAGCGGCGCGGCCTGCTCCGACTCGTCGAACGGAAAGCGTTGTGGCCGGCGCCGCCAGGGGGGGGACTGCCGGTACGACCACCGATTTGCTCGGCAACTCGGAGACGATGCGGGGTCTGCGGGAACTGGTTTCCAGGGTGGCGGCGAGCGAAGCGACCGTGCTCATTTCCGGCGAATCAGGTAGTGGCAAAGAGGTCGTGGCCAGGAGTGTTCATTCGCAGAGTCGTCGAGCGCGTGGCCCGTTCGTCGCAGTCAACTGTGCGGCAGTCCCCGAGACGCTGCTCGAATCGGAGCTTTTCGGTCATGTCAAAGGAGCCTTTACTGGTGCGGTGAGCACGCGACCAGGTCGGTTTGCCATGTCCCAAGAAGGCACTCTGCTCCTGGACGAGATCGGCGAGCTACCCATTGCTATGCAGGTAAAGCTTCTCCGGGTGTTGCAGGAGAGAACCTACACGCCGGTGGGTGGAACCGAATCGCGGCCCGCCGACGTACGAGTGTTGGCGGCAACCAATCGTGACACTGAGGCCATGGTCGCTGTGGGATCGTTCCGCCAGGATTTGTTCTTCCGACTCAACGTCCTTCAGATTGCCGTGCCGCCGCTGCGAGAACGCGACGACGACGTGGTCCTGCTTGCTCGCCGCTTCCTGACCCGTGCCGCTGCCGCCGAGGGGCGGGGACCGATGGATATGGACGAAGACTTCGTCCTATGCCTCCGGCGCTACGCATGGCCAGGTAACGTGCGCGAGCTGGAGCACGCGGTCATGCGAGCTGCAGTCCTCGCCGAAGGCGACCTGCTTGGCTTGGCCGACCTTCCGCCACAGGTTCGGTCCGCCTACGCTGCCCCCGTCCGAACCCAGCCGCCGGCGGCGGTCGCCGCTATCA
>JAZDLZ010000928.1:0-3573 GCA_043801535.1 Pseudomonadota bacterium | reverse complement strand
CGGCATGGCGATCCTGGACAGCTCGACGCTCGAAATCAGCAAGTCGATGTTCGCTCTCAACGCCGAGCACGGCATGGTCGCCGCTGCCCAGGGCGCGACCGTGCGCGTGCGCGGCACCACCATCGAAAAAAACGGCGGAGCCGGAGCGCTCCTGGTGTCGGCGGTCGGCGGCAGCATCACCGAGAGCCAGATTCTCGAGAATGGCGCCGAGGGTGTCGGGCTCATCGGCGACTCGGCGGGCGACCCGCAGCCAACCGTGAACAGCAACAACATCTATATGAATGGCACCGCTGCTGCTGCCCATCAGCTCGTCACCACCGCAACTGCCAGCGTCCTCGCCGCTGCCTGCCCGTGCAGCGGCACGCCGGCCACGTCGGCGACCTATCAGGCACCGACTGGCCAGACCCTGCATCGCGCCCACCTGGTCTTCCCCAAGAGGTCCGACTACGCCAACGCCGCGCTCTTCGATGGCGACGACCGACTCATCGTGCTCATCAACAAGAGCTTTGACGGCTGGGTGCCACTGCCGTGGGGAACGACAACGCTGAAAGTGGGAGTGTACAACCCTGCCACCGGAAGCAAGCTGGACACGGTCGCGGTACCGGAGGTCGAAATCCTCACGAGCAGCGGCGAGGTCGACGTTGTTGCCTTCACCAACGCTGGCACCGTCGATTTCCGTCGCAATTACCTGGGCACCTTCCCCAACGTGCTCGGCCGAACGCGACTGGCACGGTCCGAGGCCCTCGACGTGCAGGGATTCGTCGGCGCTGCCTATGACGATACCTGGAAGACCGGCCCGTATCTCGCTGGCTCGCTGGCGAGTGGCGTGTGGTCGGGAACCGTGTACGTGACCGGCGATATCAGCATTCCTGCCGGGCAGAAGATCACGGTGGCAGCGGGAACCAAGGTGTTGTTTGCCAATCACGATCAGAATGGCGACGGTGCCGGCGATTTCTCCATTACTGCTGCTGGCCGGCTCGAAGTCGAGGGTACGGCCGACCTGGGACGAGTCCTTTTTGCTGGCTATGGCTCCGCCAGTGGGGACAGGGATGTATTCGAGTCCATTGTGCTCGCCGGCAATGGCGACACCACTGGTGCCGGCGGCGATGGTGGCACTGGCAGTGGCGGCAGTAGCGGTAGCGACAGTAGCATCAGGTTCGCCACGGTAAGGCACGGCCGCGACGGCATGGTGGTGAGCGACAGCAGCCGACTCGTCGAGGTCTTGATAGAGGGAGGCTCGGGCAACGGAATCCGCCTCGGACCGGGCGCTGCATCGCTCGAGGATGTCCAGGTGATCGGGGCTGGCGGTCACGGTATTGTCCTGGCCAACCCTGCCGGGGCCTCGCTCCTGCGCATAACCAGCGCAGACAACGCTGGCGATGGCGTGCTAGTCGAGGGCAGTGCTGGCGACGGAACAACGGCCAATCCGATCTCGCCGCCGGCACCGGCCACGCTGGCGTCACCTGCGACAGTCGTGCAGCATCTCACCACCCGGAACAATGGCGGGACAGGCATCCGGATCGATTCCGGAGCTGCCCCCCAGATTGTCGACGCCGTGGTGCGCGAGAATGCCTCGCACGGCGTGCTGGTGGTCGGAGCCAGCCCGCGGATCGAGCACAGCCTGTTCGCGTTCAACGGCGGCAGTGGCATCTGGATCGAAGGAAGCGGCAGCCCGATTGTCGAGCGCAATATCGTCAAGTACAACGGCGACGCGGGCATCAGCATATGGTCGAGCCCGGCTGGTACCCCGACCCCAGTCGTTCACTACTCGAACGTATTCGGCAACGCGGTGGCCGGCGCCACCAAGGTCTTGCGAGTCGATACCGCGCCAACCCTCACCGCAACCATCCCTGGCAGCACTCCTCCCCCTGCCCCGACCTCCGCCGCCTCTGCCGTCTACTGGACACCGTCCGAGGACGGCAGGACAATCCGCCGGGCTTTCCTGCGCTACCGAGAAGCAGACAGCACCTCTACCGACTATGGCCTCAAGTCGGCGGCGCTCGCCGACGGCCAAGGCAACACCATTGCCACCTATTCCAAAAACTTCGAGGGTTGGCTGTACCTGCCAGCGGGCACGACCTCGCTGCAAGTGCGGCTCGTCAACAACGACCGCAGCGAAAACCCGACTGCCCCCGACCAGACGATCGCGGTGGATACGATCGAATGCCTGCTGCAATCGCCGCCGGCCACCCACGATCTGGTTGCTGGCATCGATTCGGGAATGATCGACGCCCGCTACAACTTCTGGACCTCGATCGAAGCCGACACCGCCTCCAAGATCCTCGACATTCGTGGCGAGTCGATCGACTATTCCGGCTACAGCACCAGCGAATACCCCGGCGGTATTGTCACGCAAATCGGCCCGCGCTGAACAGAGACCAAAACACCGCAACCACAGGACTCTACTTGCCGGGCGCCGACCAACAGGTGGTAGCACGCACCAGCTCGACCGCTGCGCTGGCCCACGCCGGATGAGCGTTGAGGGATGGCACTAGCTGGAGCTCCTCGCCACCAGCACCGAGGAAGTTGCGGCGTCCTCGGACCGCGATTTCGTCCAGGGTTTCGAGGCAGTCGGCGACGAATGACGGACAAATCACTACCAGCTTGCGAACGCCGCGTTTTGCCAGCTCCACGATCACGCTATCGGTATGCGGGCCAATCCAGCGCGAGCGTCCGAGACGCGATTGAAAGGCAATTGAAGTATTGCTTGCAATGAGTCCCAATGAGGACCGCAACGCCTGTGAAGTGGCAAGGCAATGCGCTCGGTAGCAAAAGCGACTGGCAATAGGCTCGGAACACGTACCAGCGCCAGCGTCAGCGTCAGCGTCAGTGCCAGTGCCAGTGCCAGCGCCAGCACAGCACGCGGCCGAGCGCCGGCAAATCTTGGCGAGGTGCCGCTCTGGTAGCCCGTGATAGCTGAGCAGCACATGGTCTGGTTCGACTTGTTCGATGACTGGCTTGCTCACTTCGGTCAGGGCAGCAATGAAGGCCGGATGCTGGTAGAACGGCGGGACGATTGCCAGCGAAGGGATGACTCGCGCTCTGGTCACGTTCTCCAGCACTGCCTGCACTGCCGAGCCCGTGGTAGCCGAGGCATACTGGGGGAACAGCGGCAACACGACGAGCCGCTCCACGCCGAGCTCGCGCAGCTTGGCCAGGGCAGCGGGAATGGAAGGCTGCCCGTAGCGCATGGCCATTTCCACTCGCCACTTCTCGCCGAGGAGAGTGGCCACAGTGTCGGCGAGCTCGCGGCTGTTGACCAGGAGTGGCGATCCCCGCTCGGTCCAGATTCGCCGGTATGCTGCGGCCGAGCGCCATCCTCTCGCGGGTGCGATGATCAGATTGACGAGCAGCCACCGAGCCAGGGCATTGCCCTCGATGACCCGGCTGTCACCGAGGAAACCTCGCAGGTACGCACGCACTGCGCCGGGAGTCGGCGACTCGGGCGTTCCGACGTTGACGAGCAGTAGCCCAACCACGTCATGAATCTAGCCCAAAAAACGGATCAAGCCCAGCACGGTGGAGGTGCCGAAAAGGGAGGGCACTCCATGAATAGGAGGCTGGTCGAAACTA
>JAZDLZ010000872.1:0-8434 GCA_043801535.1 Pseudomonadota bacterium | reverse complement strand
CGTCTACGATGCGCACTATTGAAGCCCGCAACGGATCGACGGTTTCTCCACACGTCGGACAAGTAGCATCGAGTCTCCCACTCACTGAAACACCAGCACGGCTTGCTCGCCGTGCGCTGCAATCAGGCTGTCGATGTAGTCGACCAATCGGTCGCGTCTGGTGATTACCGCGTCCATTTCCCGGTCGCTCAGCAGCTGCTCGTACGGACCAGTATCGACGAGCATCGCCTCGCGCAGGTCGTCCAGAGACAGACGCCGCAACGCTTGATAGAGGGAGCGTGAGAATCTCTGAACGCGACCCAAATAGACATGGACCTTCATCACCCCGCTCGGCTCCGGCCCGAAAGACATTGTGTTATCCATAAAGAAAAGCACGCGTCCATCAGGCGAGGTCTTGGTGTTGGCGCCTGACCAACGGTCGGGATTGTTGATGAGGAAATCGAAGCTCACCATCTTGCTTATCTGTTCCACCAACCGCTCGGCGCTCACTGGTACTGGCGCCCCGACCGTCAGGTAGCGTTTCCACAGCACGATCCCGTTCACGTCGTCGATCTCGAAGCCCTCGATGCGGGCGTCCACGAGCTCCGGGATCCACCACGACAACTCACCTGCCACCGTCCCCTCCTCCCCTTGCTTGGCTTCTCGCATGAATCGAGGCAACAGCGCTCGCGACCCGGGATCGAGCCGCGCAATCAAGTCGGCGACCGGCAGCTCCCTGGCAATCGCTGGCGGTACCGCATTGATTCCCAACAAACGGTCGATCCGATAGGCAGCAACCTCCTTGCGCGGAATGCTCTGCAGATTCGTCTGCTCTGGCTTGAAGGCTGCCCGCGCGCCGCTGCTGAAGTCGACCCGCAGAGAGATCGACGATCCCCCGCGATTGAACTTGGAACGTACTACAGTGCTGTCTCGCAGGGGCTCCAACAGGTAGTCGTCGCGTATCCCGCGAAAAACACCGAACGGCGTAGCAACAGGGTTGAGCCGGGCAGGCGCATCCAACCGGGCAACGCTCAAGGTCAGAAGGCGCCAACTATCCTGGGCCACGAATGAGGGAGGCCATGAGAGAGTCGAGAAGAACGAGACACGATTGGTGGCCAAGGGCGACGCGGGCAACGACGACGACGACGTAGGCGTAAACTGGGACGACACAGACGAGGACGACAGGGCATCGGCAACGCTGCGCGCGTGGGCTTGCTTGTCGAAAAAGGTCCACGTCGTCCGGGCTCCAAGGTAGGAGCCCACTCCTGTCCCTGCCAGCAACGAGACACCGGCCAAGAGCTCGATAAGGACACACCCGCCAAGACGCACAGCGAAAGAATAGCATGGGCACGCGAGCCCACCAAAAACCGCTGGGACACTCTGGGCTCGCAACGACGGCCTATCAGTCCATTATTCCGATGGTTGAAGACATGCCTATTGAGCGGTACGCTACCCGCAATGGCAGACGATACCTTTGCCGTTTGCTCGATGTGCCGAAAGAAAATCCTGGTTGGCGCGAAGTATTTCAGGTGTTCGGTAACGGCCTGCAATTCCGGACGATTGAAGCTCGTCTTCTGTAGTCCGAGTTGTTGGGATGCTCACCTTCCCACTGCCCGGCACCGCAACGCGTCATTCATCGAAGACACTGCAGTACGGCAGCCGCCAAAGTAGCATCGTGCTCGTGCTCGCTCGGGATGCAGCTATTCCGAGCGCGATCCCACCCTCTCCTCGCTACTCTGCCAGCAGTCGACGAATCTGTTCCTCGAGTCGGCGCTCTGCCAGATTGGCAGACGCCGTCTCCACTCGAACGCTGCGAATCATGCCCTGGCGATCGATCAGTACGAGAAACGGAAGCACTCGGACGCCGTAGGTGGAGCTGGCCGCTCCATCGTCGAGATAGATCGGAAACGTGATCGCGTGCCTGGCGACGAAAGCTCGCACCCCGGCCGCAGCCTCGGCGCCTCCGTCGGTGTTGATCGAGAACACCGCCAGGCCGGCGCCTTGATGCCGTCGGTGAAGGCGCTCGAGAACTGGCATCATGTTCCTGCACGGCTGGCACCAGGTCGCCCAGAAATCGAGCAAGACTACTTGCCCTTTGAGAGCTGCCAGCTCGCCCTGGCCACGACCGTCGACCCGAGCGAGAGTCAGTCCGGGAGCACGATGGCCGGGCCGAACCGTTGTCGACGGGGACACGGAGGAACGGCCAGCCATCCACAACACCAGGGCGGCAAGAATGACCCCCGTTGCCAGTAGCGGGAACGTACCGCGCTTGGTTGTCTTGTCTTCGACTTGTTCAGTCTGATGGCTCATCCGAATTGGTTGTGAGAGCTGGGCGAGGCCGAAGCTACTGTCTCTTCTGCGCCACAAGCTTGCGCGCTACCGCCGCCAATGCCGACGGAACGCCCTTCGACTTGGCCAGATTGCGCAATTCCCTGTCGTGCAGGAACGGAATCATGCGCATGGCAGTGGGAAGAGGACACTTGGGGTTGTTCACCAGATTGACTTTGATCTGGTAGATCTTCGTCCACTCCTTGGTCTTGGAGATGATCCCAATAACGTCGTCGCAGAGGCCGCGGTTGGCGCTGTACTTGACGACCTCGTTGTCCGTCATTGCCGGCGAACGGATGACAGCGAGCGCAACCTGCTTGTTCGAGTCGCGGATCAGGATAGACCTCGCGAACGAATTTCCGAGGGTGGCAAGGCGAATCTTGGCCGGTATGCTGAGCTTGTCGATCGGGATCTGCTTGGTGCTCTTCTCGACCACCTCCGCCGGGGTGTTCTCCTCCAGCAGCACTTGGGCCTTCTGTTCGGATTCCTGGCTTTCACCGATCGCCACCACCGCGACCGCCGCAAACGACGCGTCGTCCGTTGCTGGATCTGACGTCACGCCTCCTCTCGAGCCAAGCACGGTAGCCGCGAGCTCTTCCCAGCAGGGGATCTGCGGCACCGCGACCTGATTCCTGACCGCCAGCTCGACAACCCGGCTCACCGTCGACATTCTGGCGTTCCTGTTCAGATACAACGCGGCGATAATGGCTGGCGCAGCGAGCAAACGCTGCTCGTTCTGGGCGACGATCTCGAGCTCGTTCTCCCCGAGACGGCTGGCCAACTGCTGGATGGTATCGTCAGCTGTTGCCCGGTTCAGGAGGATCGCTTGGATCCTCTGTCCTGCTGGCGGCACCTTCTCGGAAAAAAAATCGAGCACCCGCGGATCCACGGTGGGATCGCCGAGCGCACCCAGAATGACCTTTTCGGGAAGCTCGGCCGCAGTCTTTCCTGCCGCCGAGGCAACCGTCGCATCGCTATCGAACGCCAACTGATAGACGACGCAGGCCAGGTCGGCCGGCCGCTGCAACGGAGCCAGCCCGCGAGCTGCCATCAGCCTCAACGGAGTCGGGGCCCGCAGGATTTTCAGCGCTGGTTCGCTAAGGAAGGCAGTCTCAAGAGGGGTGCGAGCGAGAGCCATGGAGAGGAGTCTACTACTACTTCTACTCCTCTTCTTCCTGTACCTTGCTCTCTACCACGACCTTTTCGGCGAGCTGTGGCGGCAGCTCCTCGTAGTGCGAGAACGCGATGGTGAAGCTGCCGCGGCCGCCGGTGATCGAACGCAGGTCGGCGGAGTACTTGAGCATCTCGCTCATTGGCACCTGGGTCTTGATGACCTGGTTCTTCCCCTTGGATTCCATGCCGAGCACGCGACCGCGCCGGGAATTGATGTCGCCCATGATGTCGCCCATGTTGTCCTCGGGACAGACGATTTCGACGTTCATGATCGGCTCGAGAAGGATTGGCTTGGCCTGTTTGAACGCTGCCTGGAAACCTTTCGATCCGGCGATTTCGAACGACCGCGAATCGGAGTCGACGTCGTGGTACTTGCCATCGAACACGGTCACCTTCACGTCGGTGACCGGATAGCCAGCGATGACGCCCCTGTTCATGCGGTCGCGCATGCCCTTTTCCACCGCCGGAATGAACTGCCGCGGGATCGCGCCGCCGACGATGGCGTCGACGAACTCGAAGCCACCGCCACGTGACAATGGCTCGACATTGACGTAGCACACGCCGAACTGTCCGCGGCCGCCGGTCTGTTTCTTGTGTTTTCCCTCGACGTTCTGGGCTCGACCTTTGATGGTTTCGAGGTAGGGGATCTTGGGTGGAAGGAGATCGACCTCGATGCCGAATCGCTTGAGCTTGTCGACGGTGGTTTCGATGTGAGACTGTCCCATTCCGGCGAGAAGGATTTCCTTGGAAACCTGATCCCTCTCCACCCTCAAGGAAACGTCCTCGTCCTGCAGATCGTGCAGCTTGGCACCGAGCTTGTCCTCGTCGCCCTTGGTCTTTGGTCTGATCGCGTACTTGATTACCGGTTGAGGAACGTCGAGGTCGGGCGACTTGAATACGTTCTTGTCGTCGCAGAGCGTATCGCCGGTCTTGGTAGCCTTCAGTTTGGCCAGGCCGATCATATCGCCCGCTGCCACCTCGGCTGCCGTGTCGCGCTTCTTGCCGGTCATCGCGTAGAGGGCGCCGGTCCGCTCCGAGGCGTCTCGATTGGCGTTGAGCACTGTCGAATCTGCTGCCAGCTTGCCGCTCATCACTCGGCACAATGAAATCTTGCCGATGTCAGCGCCCATCGTCTTGAACACACGGGCGGCGAATGGAGCGTCCTCGACTGGTGGTCGCTGGGCCGGAGCATTCTTTCCGTCGACGCCCTGGAAGTCGCTGCGCGTATCCGGTGCCGGGCAAGCCGACGCCAGCAAATCCAAGAGCGGCTGAATGCCAATGTTCTTGCTGGCCGAGCCGCACAGCACTGGCACCAGAGCTCGGCTGGCGATCGCCTTGCGCAGACCGATCGTGATCTCGTCGTTCGCGAGCTCGCCAGAGCCGAGATACTTCTCCATCAGCTCGTCGTCCGACGTGGCAATGTCCTCGATGAGCTTTTCCCGCGCCTTGGTGACCGCTCCAACCATCGCTGCTGGCGGGTCTTCCTCCTGAACTTGCCGGCCATCGCCGATGAATCGGTAGGCCTTGCCCGAGAGCAGATCGACTACTCCCTCGAAGCCAGTCTCTGTGCCGATGGGAATCTGTAGCGGGGATGCCTTTTCGGTGAGGGACTTGCGGATGTCCGCCAAGCAGTGGTCCCAATCGGCGCGCTCGCGATCCATCTTGTTGACGAACACAATTCTCGGCATGGCTGCGTCGTCGGCATACTGCCAGACACGCTCGGTGACGACCTGAACGCCGTCTGGACAGGAAACCACTACCACTACCGCATCGGCGGCGATTTGCATCGCGACCCGGGTTTCCACCAGAAAATTCTGGTCGCCAGATGTATCGACAAAATTGATCTTGCGCTTCTGCCACTCGACGTAGCCGATCGCCGTCTGAATGGTTCCCTGCCGCTTGACCTCCTCGGGCTCGTAGTCGAAGGTGGACGTATCTGTCCCGGCTGCTCCAAGCCTGGTCACAGCTTTCGCGTCGAACAAGAACGCTTCTGCCAGCGACGTTTTTCCCGAGCCACCGTGCCCCGCTAGCACGACGTTCCTGAGATCCTTGGTATCGTATTTCTTCATGTCTCCCTCGGTTTTCTCTACGAGCGGTTCCTCTCGAAGAGGATCTTCAGGCCGCGGAGAGTGAGCATCTCATCGGCCTCCTCAATGGTTCTCGATTCCTCAGCGATCAGCTGTGCCAACCCGCCGGTCGCAACGCAGCGGGCGGGAAAGTCCACTTCTGCTCTCATTCGCTCGACCAGCACGTCAACGAGCCCCGCATACCCAAAAACGAGACCCGACTGAATCGAGGCTACGGTGTTGCGGCCAACCACTTTGGCGGGACGCACGATCTCGACGCGAGGCAGCTTGGCAGCATGATGGTAGAGCGCATCGGCGGCGATCATAATACCGGGCGCGATTGCCCCGCCCAGGTATTCTCCTCGCGGTGTAACCAGATCGAACGTCGTTGCAGTGCCAAAATCCACCACGATGCAGCCTTGTCGATAGTGCTCGAAAGCCGCCACCGCGTTGACGATTCGATCGGCACCTACCTCGCGGGGGTTTTCGTAAAGGATCGGCATTCCGGTCTTGATTCCGGGTCCCACGATCACCGGAGTGGTTTCCAGATAGTGCCTCAGAAACGCCTCGAGGGGGAACAGAACTGCCGGCACCACCGACGAAACAATGGCCGCGGTTCCAGCAGGCCACGGCATACCAGCCAGCTCTACGAGTTGATGCAAGATGATCGCGTATTCATCGCTGGTCCGTCCAGCCACGGTCTCGATCCGCCAATGGGCGGCCAGACTATCCCCTTCGTATATACCCAGGACCGTGTTCGTGTTTCCGACATCGACAACGAGTAGCATTTGGCTGATTTGAACTCCGGTCGCCCGCGATCCGTAGAGTATTCCGAACGGCCGCGTTAGACGCGGCAAATTAGCGCCAAGTGAGAGTATCGTCAACGCATTCGAAAGCTACCAGGGATTCGGAGTCCAGTGTTCAAAGGCCCACTCACCACGCCGTCCATCAATCGTGGCATGGCGACTGTTCGCTCGTGGACAGCGGCGGTTGGGCTCCATTCCTCATGCTTCGAGCAACCGTTCGGCTTCGGCCAAGCCTTGATCGCGCAGCTCAAGCTCGGCATTGACTTTCGCCAGGATCTGGGTTGCCACCGGACTGGACCGACGTGCCTGCAAGACGATCACTCGCAGCGCAGTGGCGATGCGTTCCAGCTCGGCCATACCTACGGTCTGATCAGCGAGGAGGCGAGCATGCTCGGCTGTCTCGCGCTGCGCCCACTCATCAGCACAATCGCCAGGGAAGGTACAGGTACGGACCAGGCACTTGCGCCGAGCTGCGCACTGGCGGCGCGCATTGTCGATCTGGTGTGCCTGGTCCACCAGCGTGTCCACGAGAGACGTAAGCTCGCACAGGGTCGGATCGCGGCCCACCGTGCGACGTGCTACTCGGGCAGCCAGCAGCACTCTCGCCAGCGGCTGCCGCTGGCGCGCCCGAACCAGGAGCAGCAGCAGTGCGACCGTTGCCGAGGCGCCAATTGCGGTGATCGCGCGCAACACTGGCCAGCCCAGCGCGTCCTTGCCCAGCACCGGACCGCCGCTGACTGAGGGTGGCGGATTGGCGGTGGATTGCTTTGGCAGGGGCACGAGCGCATGAAAGCCGCCAACCGATTTAGCCCGCAGCTCGCCTACGCTCAGGAGTCTCGCGAGGGCGAGGTCGATCACGCGGGGAACCAGGCAAGGCGAAGGTCTACGTGCAATACTACAGGCTTCGTCGTCCGCGCGCTCCACCACTATGCGTGCCCGGTCGCCTTCGCGTGCCACCAGCCGCAGACCCCCGGCAGCCAGATTGTACCAGTCCGCTGGCAGGAAACGGCTGCCGTCGTGGCTGCAGTAGACGCTGCCTTCGAGGATGAGCTCATCGCCCGGCTCGAGGAAAAGCGGCGTGACGGTTGTAAGAGGAACCTCCTCGATTAGCGACTCCTCCGACCGCTCTGGCTCGCCGGACGCAAGCACTGGCGACTCCATGATAGCGGCAGCGAGCAGCAGGTGGCCGCGCCTCATTGCAGGTACCCGTAGCCAGCGCCACGCAGCAACAGTGCGACGGCCAAAGGATCGCCTGCATCTTCTTCCGCCTTGCCTCCGGCGATGTCGGCGAGGCGAAACAACCGCATGGCATCCTTTCCGAGCAAGGCGTCGTGCAGGCGATCGCGGGCCTTCTCGAGAAGATTCGCGCGTTCCCGGAGCACAGAGACGGCAGCCGGCCGCTGGCCATCGACGAGCAGCCGAGCCGCCGCCAGGATTGCCTCCCCGGCAGAGTAGGCCTGCACTGTCCGGGCGATGTCGAGGTTGGCGCTGGCTGCGCTCGCCGCGTCGCTGTCGGCGTAGTCCGCACGAACCGGCAGCTCGGCGGTGGCGTTGCGCGTGCGCAGGCGGTCCTTGTAGCGGACTTCGACGCTAGCGATTGGCCGACTGCCCTGACCGGTCGGCACCTGTAGCTGAAGGAGCAGCGCGTGGCGATCGTCGCGCGCAAAGGAGGGTAGGAAGAACCGCATGCCACCCTCGGTATCGTCCTGGCGATTGGCAGCGATACCGTCATTCCGTTTGGCAAGCGAATCCATGGCAATCTCTTGCTGCCGCACGGCCGCAGCCTCTCTCGCGTCAAGGGCGTGCGAGCCGAACACCTTGAGCGGCACCACGTCAGGCCGAAGCCTGACCCGGATCTCGACCGCCTGCGCTACGGGCATCAGGCGGCCGGCGAGCTCACGCCCAAAAGCGCCGGCGATCTCGGCGGGGCTGGCCAGGTAGTAATAGCCGCCCGCGCCCTGGTCGGCGATAGTGGCAAGACGCGTGGCATCGAAGCTGTCGCCCACTCCGAAGGTGCTAGTCTGGATTCCTCGCTGGAAGGCGCGCGCCGCACGCCGGTTGAGGCCCCAGATCGTCGAGTCG